>CAYXDR010000439.1:0-2903 GCA_964463515.1 uncultured Desulfobacteraceae bacterium
GACATCGTCATTTTTGACTTTTTACGAGGCCATCAAATTTAGTTTCCATCCGGAAATGCTCCTTTTGCCCAATGCCCCGACTGAAGTCGGGACAAGTCCGCGCCTGCCTGCCGGCACGGTTAACTCTCATCATGCCGAAGTATATAAATAATTATGTTAGCATTCGGTCAGGATTATGTAAATATTTGCCTAATTCCGGCCCATCAGCAAAATTCCGCCTGGTGTCAGCTTTTAGCCGTTAGCAATTAGCGATTAGTCGTTAGCTGGGCGGAAAAAAGAACTACTTTAGAAACTGCCGATACCGACGCCGACCCCGATCAAAACACACACGCCTCAAAGCCAGTCAGTTGGGGAAAAATTCATTGTTCATTCGAGGCAGGTTTTGCAAAAGTCCTGGTCGATCGCCACCGGATAATTCCCGTCGAAGCAGGCCAGGCAGAAATCCGGGCCGGTATTTCCATCCGCAGCAGCAATCAAATCTTCAATACTTAAATATCCGAGGCTGTCGAGCCCGATATAACGGCGGATCTGCTCCACGGTTTTATCCGCAGCGATCAGTTCCCCCTTGCTCGTGAAATCAATCCCATAATGGCACGGAAATCGGTGTGGAGGGCAGCTCACAAGCATATGAACCTCGCGTGTGCCAAGATCCCGCAGGGTCTTAATCCGGGTCCGGGAAGTCGTACCCCTGATAATGGAATCCTCGATTATCAACACCCTTTTATCTGCAAGCAGTTCCTTAACCGGGTTCAATTTGACCTTCACCCCGAAATCGCGCATTTGCTGGGAGGGTTCGATAAAGGTTCTGCCCACATAATGATTCCGAATCATCCCCATCTCGAGCGGCACCCCCGAGGCCTGTGCATATCCTATCGCCGCGTAGTTGCCGGAATCAGGAAATGGCATCACAAAATCAACATCAAGGGGATGTGCCGAAGCGAGCATTTCCCCCTGGCGCTTCCTGAAAAGATAAACATTGCGTCCGAACACCGCACTGTCGGGCCTTGCGAAATATATCAGCTCGAATATGCACTGGGCCTTGCGGCACTCGGATCCAAAAGAAATGCTTCTCAAACCGTTGCCATCGATTATGCATATCTCCCCCGGTTTTACATCTCTCAAAAACCGTGCACCGACGAGATCGAACGCACAGGTTTCAGACGACACCACGTAAGCACCGTCCAGCATCCCGATGCTCAAAGGGCGGAAACCGAGTGGGTCCCTGCATGCAATCAGGCTGTCGCCGGTCATCAGCACCATGGAATAAGCCCCCTGAATGCGGGAGACGGCGTTGCGAACCGCGGACTCGATCCCGTTTCGCATACCTTTTGCCGCCAGGTGAAGCACAACCTCGCTGTCCATCGTCGTTTGGAATATGGACCCGTCTCTCTCCATTTCGCGCCGAATGACACCTGCGTTGACCAAGTTCCCGTTGTGAGCCACCGCAAGGGAAGTCCCGGAAAACTGAACCTTCAGCGGTTGTGTGTTCACCAAAATCGAAGAGCCGGTGGTTGAATAGCGTACATGCCCCAGGGCGATCCGTCCGGGAAGCCGTTCAAGCGTTTCCTGCGCAAAGATATCATGGACCAATCCCATGGCCTTGTGTTCGCGGACGATTCCGTTATTCGAAGCCACAATGCCCGCGGACTCCTGCCCTCTATGCTGAAGCGCATACAGGCCGAAATAGGTTAGCCGTGATGCCTCCCGGTGCCCGTAGACAGCAAAAACGCCGCATTCCTCCCGAGGACGACCTGAAAAACAACCGGATTGAATAATTTTTATCATTGTTTATTCTAAAATAAAAAATAACATTCAATCGTTAAAAGCTAATAACTAATCCTTACCATGATATTCCTGAAGGCTGCGGACCCGTACTTCCCCTTTCAACAAAACCTTTATCGCCAGTGTCGTAGCCCTTGCACCTGCCACGGTCGTCGTATAGGCGATGTTGTTTTCGAGAGCTGCGCGGCGAATCGCCGCAGAATCCGACACCGCCTTCTTGCTGCTGGTGGTGTTTATCACGAGGCGGATTTCGTTGTTCTTTATCATGTCCACTATGTTAGGTCTTCCTTCGCGTACCTTCAAAACCCTCTCTGACGGGATTTCATGGTGCTCCAAAAAACGAGCAGTTCCTGCGGTTGCGAGAATTTCAAAACCCAGGCCGTGAAGGATCGCAGCGGTGTCGGCAATCGCTCGTTTGTCACGGTCCTTGACGCTGATGAAAACCTTTCCTTCAAGGGGCAGGCTCTGGCCGGCGGCTATCTGGGCCTTGGCAAAGGCAAGCCCGAAGCTCCGGTCTATCCCCATAACTTCGCCGGTTGACTTCATCTCGGGCCCCAAAAGTGTATCGACGCCTGGGAAGCGGTTGAAAGGGAAAACCGATTCCTTGCAGCATATATGCCCCGGGTCGCTCCCAGACCCGGTGAGATCCGATACCAACCCCAGGTCCTTAAGCCGTTCCCCCACCATCACCCGTGTGGCGATCTTGGCCAGGGGAACACCGGTCGCCTTGCTGACAAAAGGCACCGTCCGTGAAGCTCTGGGGTTGACTTCCAAAACGTAGACCTGTTCATCCTTGACCGCATACTGTATGTTCATCAATCCTGAAACCCTCAATTCAGCCGCTATCGCTTTGGTATACTGTCTTATGGAATCCACAACCGGACGACTGAGATTTATTGGGGGAAGCACGCACGCACTGTCTCCACTGTGGATGCCGGCCTCTTCAATATGTTCCATTATCCCGGCCACGATCGTGCTCTGTCCGTCGGATACCGCATCAACGTCGACCTCAACGGCGTTGTCGAGAAAATGATCGATCAGCACAGGCTTTCCGGGCGAAACATCCACTGCCGCGTTCATATAGGATAATTGATGAAGCATGGCGATGATTATCGATGACC
>CAYXDR010000440.1:0-2887 GCA_964463515.1 uncultured Desulfobacteraceae bacterium
CGAAAACCCCTTTTTTCCTGGACCTTAAAGCGGTAACTGCCGAAGTACCAGCCTGTGCGGCCACCGATGCGGCGGACAGGCCGCCATACCTCTTCAGGCCGAGCTTTGAGGACATTGATTTTTATGATAATGGTATTGAAAACCTCCTTTTATCTTTAGTGTCACACATCCAGATATCGGAGGAATTCTTTTCTTGTCACCACTACACTATCCGCATAGCATAGCTGGGACCCACCAGTAAAATTGGTGGATTAAGAGGTTGCCTGATTCCTTGTAAACCTTATACCTTGTGATTATAAATTGTAATTGATGCGTTTTTTAAAGATTAAACGGCTTCCGTGAGGATGAATCATGACGCTTGAAAAAATGAAGCAATTGGCAAGGGAAAAAGATATGTGCGTGCTGGCCACAGCGTCCGGAAGCACTCCCCACTGCTCTTTGATGGCCTATGTGGTGGATGATGAGTGCCGTGAGTTGTACATGGCTGCTTTGAAAAACACCAAAAAGTTCAAAAACCTCATGGAAAACCGCGATGTGAGCCTTCTGATTGACACCCGGGAGGAGCATGCCGGGCCCCTTCGCTCGGAAGCCAAGGCCATGACGGTTGCCGGTACCTTCCAGGAGATAGAGGATAGGAGCCAAAGACATGGTATTCGGGCTAAACTGCTGGAGCGGCATCCCCATTTGAAAGAATTCATGTCTCATCCCGATGCCGAAGTGTTTTGTATCAAGATTTGCTCCTTTCTTTTGTTGGACGGCCTTACAGATTCCCATTTCGAGGAACTTTAAGTGCCCGTTTCCCTCTGGTCTTCAATCGAACTTTTGAGCATTGAACCCTTCGGTGGCGGAGATCTTCATGAAAAGAGTTAACTCGTTAGTAATTCGAAGGCATGCCGGTGGTTTATTCCTTCGAATCAGATTTGATGGCTTCGTAAAAAGCCAAAATATCCCCTTTATCGTCACCCCGGCGCAGGTTGGGGTCCAGTGATTCCAACGACTTATGGATTCCGGCCTGCGCCGGAATGACGGCTCCGGGACTTTTTACGAGGCCATCACAAAGTGATGTTTTCATATTCGGAAATCCTGGTAGTCGATGCTCTAAACTTCAGCATCTTTGCAATGTATACCTCTCGTAAGTATCTATAATTTTGAACAATTACAGATTAATGGCCAAACAACATGAATCAGGGTGGTCCTTTTCTCAATCATCACCACGCACGAGGCTGAATATGGAGAACAGAAAATCCGTCTGGGGATGGGCCATATACGACTGGGCCAACTCCGCCTTTGCCACCACGGTCATGGCCGGATTCTTCCCAATTTTTTTCAAACAGTACTGGAGCGCCGGGACAGACATCTCCGTGAGTACGGCCCAGCTCGGGTTCGGCAATTCCCTGGCCAGCCTGGGCGTGGCCTTCCTGGCCCCGATCCTCGGGGCCATTGCGGACAAGGGCTATGCCAAGAAACGGTTCCTGCTTTTTTTTGCCTATCTGGGGGTTGCCATGACCGCGGCTCTGTTTTGGGTGCAGCAGGGAGCCTGGGCCTGGGCCATCGTAGTCTACTCCCTGTGTGTTGTGGGCTTTTCCGGGGCCAATATCTTTTACGATGCCCTGCTGCCCGCTGTGGCCGGAGAAGAATGCGTCGACCAGGTCTCCAGTCTGGGGTTTTCCCTGGGCTACTTGGGCGGCGGTCTCTTGTTTCTGCTCAATGTGCTCATGACCTTGCAGCCGGAATTTTTCGGCCTGCCCGACGCCAGCCTGGCTGTCCGGGTCTCTTTCGTCTCCGTGGCCCTGTGGTGGGGCCTGTTTACGCTGTTCACGATTGCCTGGGTCCCGGAAGGCCGGATCAAGCGGCTCAAAAGCACAAGAAGCCCCATTGTGGCAGGCTATGAACAACTGCTGAGGACTTTCAAAAAGATACGGCACATGAAAGTCATCCTCCTCTTCCTGCTGGCCTACTGGTTTTACATGGACGGGGTGAGCACCATTATCCGGATGGCTGTGGACTACGGCCTGTCCCTGGGCTTTCAGACCAACGACCTCATTCTGGCCCTGCTCATTGTCCAGTTTGTCGGCTTCCCGTCCGCCCTGGGGTTTGGAAAACTCGGCCAGGCCTGGGGGGTGCGGCGGGCCATCTTCCTGGCCATCGCGGCATACATCGGCATCACCCTTTGGGGGACCATGATGCAAGCCACCCATGAATTTTACCTGCTCGCGGTGATGATCGGGCTGTTTCAGGGAGGCATTCAGGCCTTGAGCCGCTCCTATTATGCCCGCTTGATTCCCTGGAATCAAAGCGCTGAATTCTATGGTTTTTATAATATGCTGGGAAAATTCGCCGCCATTCTCGGACCGGCCCTGATGGGCGGAGTGGGCCTGCTGGTGCGCTCTCTCCTGTTGCCGGACAATCCCGCAGCGGATCAATTGGCCCGGGCAGGCCAGCTGGCCACCCGGTGGAGTCTGGGCTCCATCGTAGTCTTGTTCTTTATCGGCGGCATCCTGTTCTACCGTGTGGACGAAGCCAAAGGCCGGGAACAGATCCCCGCCCTGTCGGAGGAAACAGAGCGGAACAGCTGACAAGCCCCCTTTTTTTATTTTGTTGGATGGCTCAACTTTTTGAGAGGATCGTTACGTCCTTATTCCTCGATTCAATATACGTACCCTTGATATGTTTATCGTATTTCGAGAGAAGCCATAACTCCGGGAATATGGTTCAAATCAAAATCCCCTATATCGTCCGTGCCTCTTTTTCGCAAGAGAGTATGACCTGCATTCCAGAAGAGTCAAAGGTGATGAAACCGTAAAAAGTCAAAATCCGCGCCTTATCGTCACCCCGGCGCAGGCCGGAATCTAGTCTTTTCAACAACTTCTGGATCCCGGATCAGGTC
>CAYXDR010000441.1:0-682 GCA_964463515.1 uncultured Desulfobacteraceae bacterium
GAGAAGATATTTCTTTGAACCTGAAAACCATCCGAAGCGTGCCGTTGAGGCTTCAGAAAGAGGCTGAAATCCCGCGGTTTCTGGCTGTGCGCGGGGAAGTGCTAATGAGCCGGCAGGGTTTTCAACGCCTCAACAAAGAGCGTATCGAAAAGGGAAAAGAGGCATTTGCCAACCCCAGAAACGCTGCGGCTGGCACTATGCGCCAACTGGATCCCTCCAGAGTGGCAGACCGCCCCCTGGAGATCTTTTTCTATGATATTCTCAAAATAGAGGGCATATCCATCGAGTCCCACTGGAAAGCGCTTTGCCTTTTTTCCTCTTGGGGGCTGAAAACGTCGCCGGCGAACAAAAGAGCCGCCTCTCTGGAAGATATCAGGAAATACCACCGCAAGATGTCCGAACGTCGCGATGACCTTGACTATGAAATCGATGGGTTGGTGATTAAACTCGACGAGTTCGAGCTTCGAAAGGCCTTGGGAACCCGCCACCGCAGCCCGCGGTGGGCCATAGCCTGGAAGTTTGAACCCAAGCAGAAGGTCACTACCCTGGAGGATATAGTGGTCCAGGTGGGGCGCACCGGAAAATTGACGCCTGTGGCACTGCTCGATCCGGTGGATGTGGGCGGGGTGACCGTTAGTCGTGCAAGCCTTCACAACGAAGACGAGGTCAAACGAAAAGACCT
>CAYXDR010000441.1:692-2878 GCA_964463515.1 uncultured Desulfobacteraceae bacterium
CGGGTGATACGGTTCGCGTGGCGCGGGCCGGGGATGTCATACCCGAAGTGGTCGAACGGGTGGAAAAACCTGTCGGGAAGCGAAATCAAATGTTTTCCATGCCCGAAAAATGCCCGGCATGCGGCTCGAAAGTCGTCAGGGAAGGGGCCTACCACTTTTGCCCGGCAGGGCTTTCATGCAGGCCGCAGCTTGTGGGCAGAATCCTTCACTACGGCTCTAGGGGGGCGATGGACATTGAGGGGCTGGGGGAAAAGACTGTGGAGGCCCTTGTGGAAGAGGAACTGGTCACGGACCTTGCCGATTTGTATTTGCTTTCCAGAGAGGACCTGACAGAGCTGGAGGGGTTCGCCGAAAAATCCGCCGAGAACCTGATCCGGGCGATAGGGGACACCCGAAATCCCCGTCTGGACCGATTTCTGTATGCTCTGGGCATTCGTCACGTGGGACAGCGGGTGGCACAGATCCTGGCCTCACGGTTCGTGGCACTGGAAAACATAGGCGGCGCCGTACAAAATGACCTGCAGCAGATCAAAGAAATCGGCCCCGAAATCGCCCGAAGTGTAGTTCAATTTTTCCGGGAAGAGGAAAACAAGCGGGTGCTCGACAGGCTTTTCGATGCCGGGGTCGAGGTGCGGAGCACGCCGTAAGGCCCGGAGGAGCAGCCCCTGAGCGGCAAGACCTTTGTTTTTACCGGCAGTCTTTCGGCCTTTACGCGAACCGAGGCTGAGGCCGTGGTAAAGGAACTCGGCGGCAGGCCAAGCTCCTCTGTCAGCGGCCGCACCGACTATGTGGTGGTTGGAGAAAACCCCGGAAGCAAACTCGACCGCGCACGGGAGGAAGGCGTGGAAATCCTGGACGAAGCGGGTTTTAGAAAGTTGACCGGCCGGTAGTAGGCTGCTGGTAAGGCGAAGGTTAGTGGAGCCCGGGGGCGGCATCAGGCCTATGAAGTGTCGTCCCGGCTGTCACCTTGTTCGAATATCCTGAAATCCTGTGGGAGAGGTTAATTTCTGCTCACCCGGAGATTCTGGATTATTGTGAGACGCATTCTTTTAATGATGGAACCGAACGTCTGGTGGTCGGTGTCGACGGATGGGAGAAGATTATCACACTCCTACCCGGATACCTGAGTGACGGCCGCCGTCGCGCCGATCCAGGGGAACCGGCTTGATATACCCCAAAAGGTTGCCCCTTTCGGAAGAAATTAAGCTTGATGGCCTCGTAAAAAGTCTCCAAGCCGTCATTCCGGCGCAGGCCGAAATCCAGAAGTCATTGGAATTACTGGACCCCGGCCTGCGCCGGGGTGACGACAAAGGGGATATTTCGACTTTTTAGGCTTCATCAAAAATGGCCAACCAAACGCTGCACCAGACGCCTGAAAGTTTTGCGGTTCTGGCGGGGGCCGGTGCAAGGCGTGGGGGGCTTGTCGTTAGCCGGCGGGAAATGAAAATTTTGATTTTGAAATGTTGTTCGGTATGATACATTCTCATACCGGAGGTAATAAAAATGGCTGCTTCAAAAATCGCGATTACAATCCATGATAAGCTTTTAAAACAACTAGATTTAATGGTTAAGGCCAAGGTGTATCCGAACCGCAGCAAGGCAATCCAGGAGGCCGTTGCCGACAAGCTGCATCGCCTTAAGAGAACTCGTCTGGCTCAAGAATGCGCCAAGCTAGACCTGGAGTATTAACAAAATATGGCGGAAGAAGGGTTTGGCATGGAGATTGATGAATGGCCGGAATATTTAGAGGCGGATGATGGAACTGACCAGAACCCTTGCGCAATTCGTTTGTGACACCCAATTCGACGATCTTCCGGAAACGGCTGTGAACAAAGCCAGGGAGTGCTTTCTGGACTGGCAGGGAGTGGCGTTGGCGGCAACCAACGACCCCGCCGCCGAAATCATCAAAAAATACGTGGAAACCGTGCGTGGCAACCCGGAAGCGAATGTCATCGGTTCCAGCATCAAGACCGATATGGCAAATGCTGCACTGGCAAATGGCTTGATCGGCCATGCGCTCGACTTTGACGATTATCATGACGAAACCGTAATCCATGCCTCAGCGGCATGTGTGCCGGCAATCCTGGCGGTGGCGGAAAAATATTGCAGGAGCGGTCAGGATTTTCTCACCGCGATGGTGCTTGGAATCGACGTGTGTATCCGTGTCGGTCTGGGGCTGGGAGACT
>CAYXDR010000442.1:0-2868 GCA_964463515.1 uncultured Desulfobacteraceae bacterium
GAACGTCCTGAAAAAAGGGGCAAATTTTCAAGTGCCCTAACCGTACCTGCAGCCTGGTGTCTCATGCTGTGCTCGTAGGCCACCCTTGGCTCCTCGGGGCCTCCCCGCAGAAACCTGTTCACTGAAAAAAATTCTTTCCAAAGACGAGCCTGCTCGAAACCGCGGAAGTTATGGCCGGCCCAGGATTTAACGAAAGTCTCCCTTGAATCCACCCAAAGCATGGTACCCGTGACAAGTGCTACAAGCAGCAATGCCCAGGCACCTCGGGGAAGTTTTATCAGGCTTAACAGAAACACACCGCCCGTGCATGCCGCCCACTGCATGAACGGAAGGAACCGTATATCGACCACACCCGCACGGTAACCGATAAAATAGAGGCCCGCAGCACAGAGGCATAACCACCACGTATAAAGGACCTCCTTTGCCGCGGGAATTCTTCGTCCCCTCAGTCGTAAAACCAGCACCACCGCGGCCAGCAACAGACTCAAGGCCAGATAGGGCCTGATCAATAAAGGAAACGCCTCTCGCAATACCTGGCTCAAATCGAAAAATATCCACAGGATGCTGAACCTCGTGGTGAACGGAAGAAACGCCAGCAGGGGCAAAAGCCAGAAAGCAGCAAGCAACACCGCCCCTCCGTGGATCCGGACAAGGAGCAGGAGGTTTTTTTTGAAATCCGCACGCTTCAACAAAAAAAACAAGGAGGCGAAGCCTGCGAACAGAAGAGTATATCCATGGCACATCGCCACTGCCGCCAACACGGCCGAACATCCAACGGCACCCGTACCCCGTTCCATGGTTCGATACAACATTCCAAGCCATAGAATGGTCAGGGCGAATCCGAGACTGTATGCTATTTCTCCGGACAGGGTGCTGGCAATGTTTCCTCCCCACATCGTGTTTCCTTCCATAAACAGAAACGGAAGGGTGAATGCAGCGCCTAGGGCCGGTATCGGAAAAGGCTTGCCTAGCAGGCGAAAAAGGCCGTAAGTGCACAGGGGAAGAAGAAATGTTCCGAGCACGGCGACGAGCTTGAATGCGATTTCAAGAGGCATCGCAGCCGACAGCGCGCACATCAGCAGAAACGGCAGCGGAAAGTAGTACTGGAGCATGGGAAACCCGCCCAGATTTCCCTGGCACCATCCAGAGATTCTACCCTGCGGCAAAAGGTGGTTTTTCAAGTATTCGGCGGTGAAGTAATGAGAGCCCATGTCCCCGCCGGTAGGGGTGGTTTTCGAAAACAGGACCTGCGGCTCCAGGTAGCACAGCAGGAAAAACCAGATACCGGAAAGTACCGCGATATCGAAAGCAAAGGAGCCATAACGCCATCTTCGGCCGGCTGACTGAGGTGACGCGTAATCACCGGCAAAGGATATTTGAAATCCCGTCAAATGCTCCATCTCCCGATCTTGTTGTTGATTGATGGCTCAGGCGTGGCCGTATTCCGATCCGCGTCGGTTGTTCTTAATGTAGTTCTTTCCGCCCGCCCAATGCCATCGGCTACTTTTGGATCGTTGTCAGTGAGGCAAGGCCAAACGGTTGTCGTTGTCATAATCGTCCATGAAGATGTGCCGGCATGCCGGTGGCTTATTGCTTCGGGTTAGAAAATTTTCAGTAAATCCCCTCTCTGCAGCCCAGTGCGATCGTTTTTCCCAATTCCTCACATTCCGCCAGCACCTCTTGGGTTAAACCTCCGACCGCGACTAGAACCCTATACATATCCTTTCAATGTGGTTCAAGGCGCCTGACCCGTCATTTCCCGAGCTGATGAAAACAGCGTAGGGTTTCCTGAATATTTCCACTCTCCCGCGTCCATCCGAGTATGTCCTGTCAAAAAAATCCTTTATCATGCCTGCCATATAACCGAAGTACTCGGGGGAGCCGATAACGAGGCCGTCACATTCCAGCAAGCAGCTTAATTTCGCATCCACAGCTTTCCTCAAAAGGACATCCACTCCGCTGATGGATTCCACGCCCGCAGCCACTTGAGCAGCCATCTTTTCCGTGTTTCCTGTTTGCGAATGATAAATTACCAGGATTTTCTTCAATTCAAGCCTCTTGCTTTTTTTACTGTAAAGTGACAAAATTATATAATTTAGCATATTTTAACGATTATGCATTGTAAGCAAGGCCAATTTTTACTTCAGCCAAGAGTTAAAATCAATCAATTTAACGGAAGGGATAAAAAATAACGAAGCACGCTGACTTTACGAAGGTGTCAGGTTTTTATGAATGAAATCGCCTTTGCCATGGGGCTGACCCTCTTCGCCGGGATGGCGACCGGGATCGGCAGCACCATCGCGTTTACCGCAAAAAGGACGAATTATCGTTTTCTGTCCGTGTCTACAGGGTTTTCCGCGGGTGTAATGTTATATGTTTCCTTCGTAGAGATCTTTTACAAGGGACTCGACGCACTGACAGGCAGGTACGGCGACTACTGGGGGCACTGGGTCAATGCCGCATCTTTCTTCGGGGGCATGCTGTTGATCGGCATCATCGACCAGATGATACCCCAGGCAGAAAATCCACATGAAATCCGCCCGGAAAAAGAAACGAGGCCCCTTCATGATAAATCAGCGACAGGGCACTACCCGGATTCGGGGGCTGAAGCCGATACGGTGGGCGGCCGTCAAAAACTGATGCGGATGGGCTTGTTCACCGCTCTTGCTATCGGTATACACAATTTCCCCGAGGGGCTGGCCACCTTCCTCGCCGCCCTTCACGAACCAGAGCTGGGGATCGCGATCGCGGTGGCGATCGCCCTTCACAACATTCCCGAGGGAATCAGCGTTTCGGTCCCGATTTTCTACGCGACCGGAAACCGCAGGAAGGCTTTTATATATTCGCTTATCAGCGGCCTTGCCGAAC
>CAYXDR010000443.1:0-2846 GCA_964463515.1 uncultured Desulfobacteraceae bacterium
TTTCCTCGGCCAGAACATCCCGCGGCAACCTATAGGCCGGGATCCCGACCGCCATCATCCCACCTTCAACTGGAAGTTTTTCAAAAACCGTCACCGGATACCCCAGGCGGGTCAGGAAGTAAGCCGTTGAAAGACCGGCAGGACCCGAGCCCACCACGGCTATCTTTTCCGGACGCTTTTCCTCGGCAACAGGCGGTATGTAAGGTTCGGCCCCGCTCCTGTCCATGTCAGCAAGAAACCTGTGCAGATACTGTATCGCTATAGGCTCCTCCACCTCACCCCGCGTGCAGATCCCCTCGCACGGGTGGTGGCAGACCCGGCCGCAAACAGCAGGAAAAGGATGCGAGTCCATGAAAACTTCCAGGGCCTCGCGGTACTTTCCCTCGTTGATCAGCGCCACATACCCCTGAATACTGACATGAGCCGGACAAGTGGACTTACAGGGAGCTGTGCCCCGCTTGGTTATAGCAAAACCGCCGGGAATTGCCTGTGGGTACCTTTTGTAGACGGCCTTGCGCGAAGCAAGTCCGAAATTGTACTCGTCGGGGAGGTCTATCGGGCAGACCTTGGCACATTCCCCGCAACCGGTGCATTTACTCAAATCCACGAACCGCGGCCGCCGCAGCACATGGGCGGTGAACAGGCCCTCCTGCCCCTCAAGGCTCAAGAGGTCCGTATCGGTCAACAACTCGATGTTTAAATGCCGGCCGACCTCGACCAGTTTAGGTGAAATCACTCACATCGCGCAGTCATTTGTAGGAAATGTCTTGTCCAGCTGGGCCATGAGCCCGCCGATCGCGCTGGATTTTTCCACCAGGTGGACGAAATAACCTGAATTGGCCAGGTCGAGAGCCGACTGCATCCCGGCGATGCCTCCGCCCACAACCATCACGGAACCTGAAACCATTTTCGCTTCTTTTCCCGGCATGATATTGTTTCCTTTCTCAACCCCTGACGGTATCGAGAATCCAGGGAAGCTTATCCTCCCACCCAACGGTTGATATTGAAACCCCGGCAAAACCCATCCCCTCGATGCGGGAGACAAGACCAGCCGCGATTTTGACGCACTCCAAAGCCTTATCCCCTGCTTTCTGAATGGATTGTATGGTTTCCGCCGGAACAGAGATATTAGGGATGTTGCGGTCTATATAGCGGGCCATGCCCGCAGATTTGAGAAGAAGCACCGTCGGGATAACCGAAACCCTGGATGTGTCTATTCTTTTGAGCAGAACTTCCAGCCGTTCCGCATCAAACACTGGTGAAGTAACAACAAAGCTCACGCCCAGCGCTATCCTTTCCTGAAGCTCTTCGAGCGCCATGTCAAGGGCGCCTCCGGATGCCCCTGCATTGAACACGCTTCCGACAGCAAGACACGGCGGTGTGCCTTCAAGTTCAACATCTGCCAGGTCCCTGCCCCCGGCCAGAGTTTGAATCATCGCCAGCAGCCCGTTGAGATCCAGGTCCTTTACCTCACGCGCGCCGGGATGATCTCCGTATACGATATCCTCCCCCGGCACGGCCATCACGGCTGAAACACCCATTGCAGAAGCACCCAGGATATCGGCCTGAAGCGCCAGCCGGTTACGGTCCCGACAGCAGACCTGCATGATCGTTTCAAACCCCCGTGACTGAAGGTATGCACAACCTGCCAGCGAACACGCCTTCATAACCGCGTTGGCCATCTCCGGAATCACCAGGGCGTCTACACGCCCCTTGACCAGACCTGCATTTTTAAAAAACTTTGCAAAATCAGAGCCTTTCGGTGGTTCAATCTCACCGAAGGTTACAAATTGACCAGTGCGAAGCTTCTCCTCCAGTTGCATGCCATTTTACCCCCGGGACTTTTTGACGAACCGTTGATAGAGGCGGCCACATCCGCAAGTTCACTACAAAAACAAGTTTATGTTTTTAAGGATTTCTAAAGAAACGGGTTGAAGAAACGTAACCTGAACGCAAAGTTGCAGATAAATCCCATGGCTGTCAAGGAATTTCTGCAACTCCCCAAAATTACTGAAAAATACTTTTTTGACCAAGCCAGGCTCGTTATGCGCATAGTAATCGTCGGCCATAAGTCGTTGTATTCGCTCATTTTAACCGGATACCATGCCTTTGCCTGTCTTTTCTCCGCCTGAAGGCAAATGTGCCCTCAAACCCAAGTCGGGCATCATTTCTTCAGGACGGGGCCTGTCCGATGAGCGGGTATACAGCCATTCCTGCAAGCCATGCCGTGTCCTCCGCGGAAAGCACCCGGGCCACGCTTTCATCGAAAAGGATGTTACCATCCGGCGGAAACTCATCGTCTCCTTTCCACAGGATAAATGCAACGGGCACATAAGGAAACGCATCGAAAACCACAGAAACGTCGCCGTGATCAAACGCAGAGGCGCCATAGGCGGACATGGCCAGATCCCTGAAAAGTTCAGGTCTGGCACCGAAAGTACCGACGAGAGGGTTCTTGGCACGCCTGATGAACGCATCCATATAAAACCGGCCGTCCGGAATCTCCTGGTAGGAGATCCATTTGCCGGTCACCGCGTTACCCCGCGCTCCTTCAAGATAATGAAGAATCAACACCTGTTCCTGGAGCGTCAGGGGGGCCCCCTTTTCCCGATCATTGAAAACCAGATCAGGCCATGAAGCTGTGCCGACTCGGCCGAGAAAAGCAAGATCGATGCGAATCTCTCCAGAGGCTTCCTCCACCAGGCTTCCACCTCCTGTTTCCGCCACCTCGCCCGGCTCCCGTTTACGCAATTTGTCCCTTGTTATATCGGCTGCGGTTGCATAATCATCCACTCTCGGCATTAAAAGCCTCCCTCCAAAAAAACTATATTTTCGATATCGCTTTC
>CAYXDR010000444.1:0-2845 GCA_964463515.1 uncultured Desulfobacteraceae bacterium
GCCGGAAACTCGGGCCTGACGCACTGGATCCAGAGCTTGATCTCTCCCTGTTCCAAAAGATCCTTTCAGGGTCAAAAGCCTCTGTCAAGTCCGGATTGATGAACCAAAAAAAAATCGCGGGAATCGGGAACATTTATTCGGACGAGATCCTTTTTCAAGCCCACGTTCACCCGGCAAAAAAACTGAACCAATTGGAAAAAACAGAAATCGGTTCCCTCTTCCGGGCCATGAAAGCTGTGCTTGCCAAAGCTATAGAGTGCCGGGCGGACCCGGAAAAATTCCCCCGCTGTTTTTTGATTCCGCACCGGCGTTCAGACGGCCTTTGCCCCAAATGCGGGCGCACGGTAAAAACGTTGAAAGTTTCCGGCCGTTCGGCCTATTATTGTCCCGGCTGCCAGAAGTGACGTCTTCCTTGTCTTTGACCGGGCTGGCAAGCAAAGACTGCTGGGCCGGGTAACGTGACTAAGCCAGGCCTCTTACCGTCAGTTTGTTTTCGACGCTTTTCACCCCGGCGGTTAACAACGCAGCCTCGTCTGCAGCGCGACGGGCCGTCCTTGATGGTACCGAGCCACTCAGTGTAACATTTCCTTCCTTGACCCGAACTGTGACATCATCCGCATCCACCGCCGATTTCGATTCGAGGCTGGCTACGATGTCTTCGGCAATGACTTTATCCAGAATATCATGTGAAGGAACTACCGCCAGATGATTTTCAATCATCTCTACACCAGGTTCATGCCCTACCAGGTTTTCCGCATGCACCTTTTTCCAGTAAGCATCGACCGTTCCCTTCAATGTGACAAGGCCTCCGGTGCAGGTCACATCCAGATCTATCAAATCGAGATCAGGATTGGCAGCGAGCCTGTTTCTTATACTACTTTCGATTTCGGAATCCGTTGGCAGTGCCCTGGCGGGAGGATACTTGACCAGCAGTTTGTTCCTTACATCGATGACACCAAGAATTCCTTCGGCATCGTCATTGGCGCAGATTCTTTCAAAATAAGTGGGAACCTCACCCTTGAGGGTGACCGTGCCATTGTCAACATTTACATTAATCTTGGAAGTGTCAACGCGACTATCTCTTACAAGCTGTGCAAGAACATCTTTTTTAATTAATTCGTCTGTCCTGGCCATAATCCATCCTTTTATCTCATTTCTTTATTCAAAGCAAATTATATTCATCCAGATTTAACTTCCACTTTCCTTTGCTTATTTTCTTCCGATTTTAAAATATTGATTGTAAGAACACCGTTTTTGAATTCTGCATCGACTTCACTTCCCCGCACAGTAGCCGGAAGCCGGAAAGAGCGTTGGAAATACCCGCTATACCGCTCTCTCTGATAGTGCCACTCTCCCTTGTCTTCCTGCTCTTCTCGTTTCTCTCCCTTTATGGTTAGTACGTCGCTGCTCAAATTGACGTCTATATCCTTTGCCTCCAGCCCCGGCAATTCGGCCTTGACCTGTATTTTGTCATCCGTTTCCGAAAGATCCGCGGAAAAATCCCATCCCACTGCGGGTTCCCCCAGAGGCATTTCATGAGAAAACCGGTTCCAAAAATCATCTGTTGCCCTCCAGAACGGGCGAAGTGCGCTCATTTTTTTCCATGGTGCCATTTCCAGTGCCATGCTTTACTCCTCCTTTCTTTACAATAATTTCTGAGCCGATCCACCTGATCTGTCCCCCGTGGATTTCTCTGCTCATGATTTAACACCAGTTTATCTGTGGGACCTTTTCGCCGTAAATGAGGGCAAGCCTGTATTCGCACCTGAATGTTCATGAAATTAAAATGATTCAGTTTTTGCACGCTCAGCCATTAGTTGGGTGGAAAGAAGAACCACATCAAAAACAGCCGATACCGACGCCGATACCGACGCCGATTGGTGCGCGGCAGTGGCGCAAAGGCGGGGACGGGGGGGTAATTCCGGATAAGGCGATCTATAACTTTACGTAATCCCCGGCCGATGGTATATACAGTCGTCCATGTACATTTTAGGTTTCGGCACCGGGCCGAATCGAAACGGCGAAGCAGCATCATGAGAAAACGGAAGATATGCACATCATCCAGCCTGGCGGTAATCGCGTACGAAATGGGCTGAATGCAAAAACGCCGGGTAAAAATCTCTAACCCCTGGAAAGGATCGAAGATGAAAATAGCAATAGGTTCCGACCATGCCGGATTCAAATACAAGGAGGAAATCAAGCGTTTCCTGGCAGAAAGACAACACGAGGTGGAGGATTTCGGCACGGACTCCGAAGAAGCGGCCGATTATCCTTTGTATATACGGCCCGTTGCCGAAGCAGTTTCAAGGGGAAAATACTCAAGGGGCATAGTGCTGGGCGGCTCCGGAAACGGGGAAGCCATTGTCGCCAACAGGGTTAGGGGCATCCGCTGCGCCCTGTGCTGGAACACCGAAACTGCCCGCCTCGCAAGAAGCCACAACAACGCCAATATGCTCTCGCTAGGGGCCAGATTGATTTCAATCGAGCAGGCTTTCGAAATCGTTGCTACATGGCTTGAAACCCCCTTTGATGCAGGACGTCACCTCAGGAGAATCGAGCAGATAGACCGGGAAACGGCGGCGACCGGAAATTTTCTTGTCCCTGATGATGTAAACAGCCGGGAGGGAAAAGTAACGCAGGCAGCCGCCGGGAAAAAGCCGGCGGAAAAAACCACGGAAAATTTCGACCTTCTGATCTCCTTCCGGTCCATCAAATATATGGAAGGCAAAAATTCGCTGGAGTTCGAGGTTGAACCCAGCATGAAAAATCCGACCGTGGTTCACGTCCCCTCGCCCGAGACCTGGAAAGTCGAAGTTGACGAATGGGCAGCGGACAGGCGCACAGA
>CAYXDR010000445.1:0-2843 GCA_964463515.1 uncultured Desulfobacteraceae bacterium
GGTCCTATTGTGGCTGACCACAATCGTAGTGGTCCCGTAGCGGTCTTTTTCCTTTTTCAACAGCTCCACCATGGGGTCTATGGTCCAAAGGTCGATCCCCGTATCCGGCTCGTCATAAATAGCCAGCTTGGGGTTGGCGGCGATGACCGTGGCCAGTTCGATTTTTTTGATTTCCCCGCCGGAAAGCCTTGCATCTACAGGTTTATCCAGAAAATCCATGGAACAGATCCCCACCCGGGCAATGGTCTCAACCAGTTTGTTTTCGTCATCTGATCCTAAAGAGATGGACAGTAGATCCCGAAAAGTGATCCCCTTGAATCGGGCCGAGTGCTGAAAGGCGTATCCAATGCCGGCTTTGGCCCTTTCGGAAATGGACCAATTTGAAATATCCTCCCCCTCAAACAGAATAGATCCGGAAGTTTGCGCATTTATTCCCATGATGATTTTAGCCGCGGTGGTCTTTCCGCTGCCGTTGGGTCCGGTAATGGCATACATTTTTCCTCTTTCAAACGTATGGCTGAGACCGTCGATGATGGTTGCCGGCGGTGACACGTCCGTGCCCGGTGCCTTAAAGGTAATGTCTTTCAATTCCAGCATAAGACGTCCTTTCGTTTTGATCTAACTGACTAATATAGCAAAGTTTTTAGATAACGCATTCTAATTTTCCTCTTCATGCCCTTCAAGTATTCCAGTGCTAGAGCTTTCTGCAAGTTTCCGGACAGATCGGTGGAGCACAGCATATTTTTCGTCATTGATACATCTCCGTTCTTCCGGCAACGCCTCGAGCCCGGTAGAGCGAAAAACTTGGCTGTTTTCTTTTCTCTTCCAGAATCGGCAGGATCAGCTGGAAAATATATTCATCTATCATCCCTTCCTCCCATCCGAGATAGACCAGTTTCCTGTTTACCATGGGTGCGCTGATATTTTCGTTATCTTCGATCGCATTGCCGACATCCCGTATCAGTCCTGTAATTTGTTCGGGGCCGAGTCCCTTGCCGCTTAGCCTGGAAAAAAGTTTGGTTTCGATTTGTTCCATGCTTGTTCTCCTCTCTGGGGCTGGATCCCCTCAGCAATTCATTTTGCTCAAGTGAGATATGATTCATTTCTTTAAAGCGATACGGGCGGCAATGGCCACCGGGTCCCATAGCGGCGAGTATGGCGGTGCATAGCTTAAATCCAGGTCCGCGATTTCCTCAACGGTAAACCCGGCGTGAAGTGCGGTTGCCAGGATGTCGATGCGTTTGGCAGCCCCCTCTCTGCCGACGATTTGGCTTCCAAGCAGTTTTCCACTGCCTTTTTCAGCGAGGATTTTGACCGAAATTGGACCTGCTTCCGGATAGTACCCGGCTCGCGTAGTACTCTCTATGACCGCCGTAACATATTTTTTCCCGGTCTGTTGGATTTCCTTTTCCTGAAGGCCTGTGCGCGCAACCTCGATGTCGCATATCTTGCTGACGGCGGTACCCACCAAGCCGGGGAAGGTGGCGTATCCCCCGCCGATATTAGTCCCAGCAACCCGACCGTGTTTGTTGGCTACAGTACCCAAAGCGATATTGACGGGCCGTCTGCTGACCAGGTGAAAGGATTCGGTGCAATCCCCCCCGGCCCACACGTTATCCACCTTGGTCCGCATGTTATTGTCCACCCGCACGGCTCCGCTTTCGCCCAGCTCGATTCCTGCCTCTTTGGCCAGTGCTACATTGGGCTTTACACCCATTCCCAGTATGACGAGGTCCGCCGAAAGGGTCTGCTTGTCCGTAATTACGCCTTGAACACGGCCTTCACTCACCTCAAATGACTCCAGGCTTTCGTTTCTGTAGAGTTTTACCCCCACATCCATCAGTGCTTTTGAAACGAGTGCCCCCATGTCCGCGTCCAGCGTGCCCATGACCTCCGGGGCTCTTTCGATAAGGCTTACATCCATTCCCCGTAAAACGAGGTTCTCCGCCATCTCCAGGCCGATATAACCGCCGCCGATCACCACGGCCCTTTTCGGTCGATGCTTTTCCATGAAATTCTTCAAATCAAGTCCGCTTTGAAGCGTGGAGACCCCAAAAATCCCACCGGCGTCTATGCCTTCGACGGGAGGCTTGATAGGAACGGCCCCTGTGGAAAGCATTAACTTGTCGCAGGATTCCCACCAGGTTTTGCCTCCCTTCGTTTCTTGAACGAGAGCCCTGGACTGTTTCAGATCGATCTGTTTTACTTCGTGAAATAATTTAACGTCTATGTTCTGTTTTTCCCGCAAATCCTCTGGTTTCTTTGCGATCAGGCTTTCATGGCTATCGACTACCCGGCCGATAAAATAAGGGATGCCTCAGGGAGCATAGGATATATGAGGCCCTCTTTCAAATACCTTGATCTCCATATTTTTATTGAGTCGCCTGGCCTTTGCAGCGGCGGTCATCCCCGCCGCGTTGCCACCAATCACAACAAGCTTTTCTTTTGGCATATTCCGATTCTCCTTTGATATCATTCTTCTTGAAAAGAAAAGTTTCGAAAAACAGCCCCTACTATTTTAGAGTATGCAGCTGATGTTGAAATGTTACGACAACGCAGGGTTCAAAATAAATGGGGTGAAGTATTTATTTTGAAGGCCTGCATAAAAAATGACGGAACCGTAAAAAGTCCTCTAGCCGTCATCTCCCGACAAAAAATTGTCGGGGGATCCAGAAGTTGTTGAAAAGACTAGATGGAGGTTTATCCTGATAGATTCGGGTCTGCAATTATAAAATCTCAGAAGATGCAATTCATATTGCTCAACTGAGATATCATTACTGATTTTTTTCTTAATATCAATATTGATGAAACCGTAAAAAGTCAAAATATCCCATCCGTCGTCA
>CAYXDR010000446.1:0-2811 GCA_964463515.1 uncultured Desulfobacteraceae bacterium
GGTTTTTGATCTGGGCGGGGCAACCACTGAAATGGTTATTGAACGATCAAAAATTCGCAGGGCCGTATCTCTGCCCCTGGGCGCTTCAGCCCTCACGGGCCGCTTTCTTCGTTCGGATCCTCCGAAAGCGGCGCACCTTGCACGGCTTGAGTCGGAGATTGAAAAAGTGCTGGCCGGGCCGGGTTTAAGGGATTGGTGCAGGAGGGATGGTATGGCGCTTGCCGGAACAGGCGGGACAGTCACGGCTCTTGCCGCGGCTGTAGAAGGCCTGGATACCGACGATATAGTTCCGGAACGGATAGACGGCGTGCAGATCGACTCCCGGATGGTCCGTGAGCTGATCGAGCGCTGGAAGAGCCGGAGCATCGAGGAGAGAATGAAATTTTCAGGGCTGGATGAAGGCCGTGCCGAGGTCGTGCTGGCAGGAGCTATGGTGGTCGGAGGCATAATGCGCCGCTTTGAAGCCTGCGTGGTCAGGGCCTGCATGTCTGATTTGCTTGAAGGTTTGATAATAGAGGCGGGGGGCACAAAATGAACGAAAACGGAATTCCATTGGGATTGACATTTGATGATGTTGTCCTGGTGCCGTCTCATTCGACGGTAATGCCGGGCGAGGTGGACATAACGACGCGACTGTCGCGGAACGTCACTTTGAATATTCCCATAGTGAGCGCAGCCATGGATACGGTGACGGAGTCCGAAACCGCGATAACCATGGCCAGGCAGGGGGGTATCGGGTTTATTCACAAGAACATGAGCATCGAACGTCAGTGCCTGGAGGTTGAAAAGGTAAAGAAGTCTGAAAGTGGCATGATCGTGGACCCCATTACCATAGGCCCGGAAAGCAGCATACACGAAGTGCTCGAAATCATGGGAAAGTACAGAATATCGGGGGTGCCGGTCGTAAAGGACGGGAACCTGGTGGGAATTATTACAAACAGAGACCTCAGGTTCGAAACAAACCTTGACCAGCGCGTGGGCAATGTGATGACCAAGGAAAACCTGGCCACTGCGAGGGTCGGCATCACGCTCGAGGAATCCAAGGCGATCCTTCACGAGCGGCGGATAGAAAAATTGCTCGTGGTCGATGAGCAGGGAAGATTGAAAGGCCTTATCACCATAAAGGACATCGAAAAGATAAAAAAATACCCCAGCGCATGCAAGGATGCTCTTGGAAGGCTCAGGGCGGGGGCCGCGGTCGGTGTCAGCGAAGATGTAGAGGAGAGGGTGGCCGGGCTGCGGGCCTCTTCCGTGGACGTGATCGCAGTGGACACCGCCCACGGCCACTCGGAAAGGGTGCTCCAGACGGTACGTTCAATAAAGAAAAAATATCCCGACCTCGAGCTTGTGGCCGGAAACGTCGCCACGCCCGAGGGAACCCGTGCTTTGATCGATGCGGGGGTAGATGCGGTGAAAGTGGGTGTGGGACCGGGGTCGATCTGCACGACGAGGGTGGTGGCTGGAGTAGGTGTGCCCCAGATGACCGCGATCATGGCATGCTCCAAGGAGGCCCGGGGGTTCAATGTGCCGGTAATCGGCGACGGCGGCGTCAAGTTTTCAGGCGATGTTACTAAGGCGCTTGCAGCCGGAGCAGATTGCGTAATGATTGGAGGACTTTTCGCAGGCACAGATGAAAGCCCGGGTGAGACAATCCTGTTTCAGGGCAGATCTTATAAGGTCTACCGGGGAATGGGATCCCTTGAAGCGATGAAGGAGGGAAGCCGCGATCGTTACTTCCAGGAGGAGTTCGACGTGGACAAAAAATTCGTGCCTGAGGGTATAGTCGGCAGGGTTCCCTACAGGGGGCCCCTGACAGACACCGTCTACCAGCTTGCGGGAGGGCTCAGGTCCGGCATGGGCTACCTGGGCTGCCCTGATATCAAGTCGCTTCACTCCGAGGCCGGCTTTTACCGTATAACTGCGGCAGGGCTCAAGGAAAGTCATGTTCACGATGTGATCATCACAAAGGAAGCGCCCAACTACAGGGTTGAATGACATGAGCCTGGATGCATATTCCGATAAAGTTCTGATTCTGGATTTCGGATCGCAATATACACAGCTGATAGCACGCAGGATACGGGAAGCGAAAGTTTATTGCGAGATCCACCCCTTCAGTATGCCCCTGTCCGAGATCGAGGCATACAAACCTAGGGGGGTCATACTTTCCGGCGGTCCGTCCAGTATATACGACGAAAATGCTCCGATGTCCGACAGCGGTGTGCTCTCCCTGGGTGTTCCCGTACTCGGAATATGTTACGGGATGCAGTTCTTGACCCACGTGCTCGGGGGAAGTGTCGCTTACGCCCCGGACAGGGAGTACGGCAGCGCGATGATTTCCGTAGAGGAGCCCGGGGATCTTTTTGCCGGTCTGGAAGTCCTCGGCGAACAGCCCGTGTGGATGAGCCATGGAGACCGGATAGACCGCCTCCCCCAAGGATTCAAGGTGCTGGCCGCCAGCAGAAACAGCCCGGTTGCAGCCATGGCCGATTTATCAAGGAAATTTTACGGAGTCCAGTTCCATCCTGAAGTGGCCCATACGCCGGAGGGAACGAGAATCCTCAAGAATTTCCTGTTCAGGATATGCGGGTGCAGGCCTGCCTGGACGATGACCTCTTTTGTGCGCCGGACGATAAGGCGGCTCCGCGAGAAAATAGGTGAGGGGGAAAGAGTCATATGCGGGCTTTCCGGAGGGGTTGATTCCTCGGTGACCGCGGTGCTTCTGTATAAGGCGATAGGCGACAGGCTTTCGTGCATTTTCGTGGACAACGGCCTTCTCAGGCGCGGTGAAGCCGGAGAAGTTTCACAGACCTT
>CAYXDR010000447.1:0-2802 GCA_964463515.1 uncultured Desulfobacteraceae bacterium
GGGGTTTTTGAATACGGCACCTTTTCTGGGGGTGGCGGCCATGCAGGTCCTTACCGGCTGGCTTTTAGACCGCAGCGGCCGAGGGGTCGGGGGAGGCTATCCGCCCGAAGCTTTCCAGTCGGCATTCCTTTCCTGTTTTTTTGTGATGGCGGGTTGCCTTGCTCTGTGCATAGGATTCAGAAAGCAACTGGGCAGGCGGAATCCCGGGACCCCTTTTTGAAGTTTTTTGGCAGGTTCAAAAAGGAGAAATGTTTTCAACGCGAAGAAAGGGAAAAGAAGATGAGGATAAGGTGTATTGTGGCATTGGCTGTTATTTTTTTGATTTCCGGCTGCAGCGATTCTGATTCGAACCATCCCCTTTATGGTTCCATTCACCGCATCCTGGATTCCCGCTGGGAGGAGTACTCAAGCGATAAGCCCGGCTTTGGCGGTGGTCTGGGGACCCAGATACTCTCCCCCGGCTTCGTTGGCTTTTTGAGTACGGCCATGGGCGATGTAAAAGAATATTCAAGCTTCAGGTGCGCAAGCACCTCCAAAACTTTCACGGGGGCGGCCATAATGCTTATGCATCAGCAGGGGCTGCTCGATATCAATGATTATATAACGGAGATAATCCCGGGAAGATCCTTTCCCTACGTGCCTGACAGCCCTGACTATGACATCCCGTACAAAGACCGGATAACCATCAAGATGCTGCTGATGCACAGGGCGGGTGTCTTCGATTTGGCAAATTCAGATATCCCCGAAGATAAAGGTCCTCCATACGGGGGTAGAAATTATATTGATTATGTAAAAAACAGCGATTTCCATCATCAGTTTACATTTGATGAACTCCTTGGGGTGGTGGCTGCATACCAGCTTTCTGAGTTCGAGCCCGGTGCTCGCTATGGGTATTCCAACACCGGTTACAGCCTTCTGGGCAAAATCATCGAACAGGTTTCAGGCGTGAGTTACAACGATTTCATCATGGAGGAGCTGATCGTGCCGAACGGCCTTGTGGACACCTTACCCGTGTCAGATTCTCATCAGACAACCCTGCCTCCCCCGTTCGTCCCGGGTTATATATATACCGGGGATAGGATCGTCGATGTGACGGAAGACAACCTCACCGCCAACATCGCTGAAGGCAATCTCATCACAACACCTTACGACCTGGCCTTGTGGTGCCAAAAGCTTATGACAGGCGAGGCGGGCCTGACTACAGAAACGGTCAACATGATGATGGAGGCGGCCGAGCCGACGGCGGAAGGCTCTACGGAGCTCTACGGCCTGGGGCTGGAATACATCCCTCCCCTGGGTTGGGGTCACAACGGCGCCCATCAGGGCTATGTAACCGAGATGTACTATGATATTGAAAAAGAGATATCACGCGTCATGTTTGCCAATGTCTGGGATGTGACCGACGGAATATACTCGATTGTGGCCCAGGCTTTAACCATGCGCAGCATAGACGAGGAAATAACCGCGTTGCTGGACTGATTGGTCAGGCCGACCATTCAATGATACTCCGGAAACATGGCCCGCGGCAGGGAACCACCCGTGCCCTTTTCACCCATTGATGGGAGAGTAAAAGCACCTGTTGGTTTCCGAAGCTCGGCTGGGTTCAGTTCACCATCACGGTATAGAACCCGCTGGCCTCGGGTGTGGGCGAAATTGCCAGTAAATAGGCGCCTTGCTGGGCCGTGAAGGAAAGCGCCCCCATTTGCCTGTCTAAAAATACGCCGTTTTCGTCAAACAGAATCAGTGCATAACAATCATTTTCCGTGGTTACCTCGATATTTACTTCCTGTCCTGGCGACATGGTATCCAGCCGGAACCAGTCGGATTTGAAAAGGTCAATGGTTCCGTTGATAACATCGCCTGAAGCGAGGGATGGGACTTGGGCCATGGGATAAGCGCTGTATCCTCCAAAAAGAAGTTTCTCTTTCCCGTTTTCCTGAATGACGCGTATGCTGCTGTCGCTGCGATGGGTTAAACCCTCAATAAATGCTGTATCGTCATTTTCAGGAACAGCCGTATTTTCCCCGTCCCATAGGAGCAGGCCATCCTTTTCGGTTAACGTGGCAAAAGGACACCCCCACTTGATATCGTTCCAGGCGACGTTGTCTAATACATAGGAACCCAGCCTGTTATTCCAGGCATCTGAAATTGCAGCGGACGTCACTTTTTCTCCAACAATGGAGCGGACATAGCCTCCATATTGATATTTATCTCGATTCGCTCCACTGCTGCCGGACTGGATCATCACGAAATAATCACTGCCATCCCATTGAAAGTTTTTGAAACTTATGGATTCTGTTCGGTCATCCGCCTTGTAGACTCCGTTTTGATAGGTTAGAATAGTCTGGATCGGGTTATCATTTTGAGCATCCCTGATCCAGGTGAATCTATCATCGCCGTTATCTAGTATTTTATCGTAGCCGAATTTTTTCACATAAATACCTTCAATTTGGGCTGGATTAGTTTCTGAGTCATATGTAGGAAGGGTGGGGGCCGTGGGTTGGATGCCGTATTTTTCTCTCACGGCGTTTTGGAGGCATTCCCTAACTACCGCCCATGGCAGATTTTGAGCGGTATCGGAATTGGTCAGGACCACAACCCCCAGCTTTTTATCCGGAAGCATTCCCATCAAGGAGAAGTAGTCACCGGTGCCCCCGCTTTTGAGCCAGGCTTTTCCTGCATATTTCATGGCGGGGTCATCCATGCTGTCCAGTCCCAAGCCCGGTTGAAACATGGAATCTATGTCAAGCACCGATTGTTCCGCTTTTCCCATCATGGCTACGGTTTCCGGCTTGAGGAATT
>CAYXDR010000448.1:0-2798 GCA_964463515.1 uncultured Desulfobacteraceae bacterium
ACGGGGTCAAACAGAGTTTGCCCCCGCAGCCACCGCTCATCCGCGGGGCATTATGCATTAAAGGAGAATGCTACATGAAGCCACGGATCAGCATGATTACACTGGGCGTGAAGGATTTGGCGCAGTCGGTTCGCTTCTATGAGCAGGGCCTTGGACTGCCGAGGATGGATTCACCGCCAGAAGTGGCGTTCTTCATGCTCAATGGTAGCTGGCTAGGGCTATATGGTCGCGAGTCGTTGGCAGAGGACGCGGGAGTGCCTGCCGATGGCACCGGATTCGCCGGTTTCACGATTGCGCATAACGTGGATTCGGAAGCGGCAGTTGACGAGCTTTTGGAGCGGGCGGTCTCAGTAGGCGCCATACTGGTTAAACCTGCACAAAAGGTGTTTTGGGGCGGTTACTCTGGCTATTTTGCCGATCCGGACGGCTATTTATGGGAGGTGGCATTTAACCCCCTTTTTTGGGTCGGCCCGAAAGATGAAGATGCATAACGAATAAGGTTAGATTGTGCGAGCGCAGCGAGCCACAATCTGAACCGTTTGTTGGACGAGCCCGGTGCTTATATATAGAAAAGAGCTTTTCGGTGCCGAGGGGATTGGATCAGGCGGCTGGGTGGCAGGCAGGTGGAAGCGACCTCTGCAATGTCCTTTGAGATGGAATTTGGTGCTTCATCATGCTGTTTTACGCTGTTTTGGCATTTTCCGGGCGCAGGAGTTCCGCTCCGGTGCAATCCGGCTTTTGTCCCAGGTAATGTCATGGCTCCCGTTTACATATCCTTGCCTCCGGCTCGGCTATTGTTGTAACGCAGCGGCCAGGGCCGGTGGCCGGGGAAGCATCGTCGCGATGATCACCATGGCTGCTCCGCAGGCCGGGCAGATGATTGCCGGCCGTTGTTTGCGATGGCGGACAAGGACGCGCCAGGGCGCGGTCCGCAGTACCAGTTGCAGGAAACGGACGAGCTTTTTGCTGCATGCATGGAGGAAACTATACGACCTTGAACAATGTTTTGAACCCGACGTCAACGAACTTCCGGACCGGCAAAGTCGGGTAACATGCGGAGTGGCGCGGGGTGAGGCAAACATTCGGAACACGAAGATGACGAAGCATTAGAAGACACAGTGGTCAGGCCAATTCGGCGTGGCACACGAACTGACGCGATGACAGTATTTCGTGACCTCAACGAGGTGTCTGTGTCGTTATCCCTGTGGCTGGAATGCTATGCCGATGGCTGCGAATGATTTGAATGAATCGCATTCTGTGCGAGATGAACAAGAAAGGAAGACCGTGACATTCCTCTTTTTTTAGCTGCTGCATCAATTTGCTTAAGGGTCATCTCCGGCACCGTAATATTGACCCTTACGGTGCGAGGTTTGGTATCCGGAATAGAAACAACCAGTAGGCAGTATAGTATTCCGTTCAATGAGAAGTATATAAATCAAATAGGACACAACCAAAAAGTAAATGAATAGTTATAACAGCCATCGAGAACGAAATTCCCCAGCGTGGCTGGATTTCGAGGGAAGGAAACCCCAGGCCGCCTTAATTCCAGAAAAATACCATCGGAAAGAAATGGAACCGCCCAACTCTCCGAAACGGACCGAGCAGGGGGTCAATTTTGGAGTGTCGCTTCGACTCAATGCAAGTAACAGATGAGTCGATTTCGAAAGTTGGCACAAACGATATGGTTCTGTCAGGATCACAGTTAGCCCCCAAACAATAGGATTTGACAATAGGCCTCTTTGTGGCTATATTGTAATTACATTAATCAAACCTGGAGGTTAACATGGCGACTTTAATCAGAATAGGAAATTCAAAAGGTATCCGTATTCCCAAGGCGGTTATTGCGCAAGCACGATTAGAAGGCAAGCAATTGGAGTTCAAAATAATCGACGACGGGCTGTTAATACAACCTGTTAAGAAAAACAGAGAGGGCTGGAAAGAACAATTTGATAACGTCCTTAAATCTCGGGAATTAAGCGAAACGGATCAAGACTGGTTGGATGCCCCATTGGTCCATGAAGAGGACTGGGAATGGTAAAAAAAGATCTCCATAGATTTGAGATTTGGCTGGTCCAACTTGATCCGACACAAGGTTCTGAAATCAAGAAAACAAGGCCTTGTGTTGTTGTGTCTCCTGATGAGATGGCTGCTCTGAGGACCGCGATTGTTGCCCCAATGACATCCAAAGGATTTGGTTTTCCTACCAGAATTCAATGTACATTCCAGGGTAAAAAAGGGCTGATCTTGCTTGACCAATTGCGAGCCGTTGACAAATCCAGGTTAATTCAAAAAGTTGGTGTAATTCCCCAAAATTCTCAGATCAAAATTATCAATTGTTTGCAAGAGCTTTTCGCGTATTAGGGGGCTGACACCGCATCAATCCGGTCTGGCAACCCCACTGCGATGTAAGCGTCTACCGTAACCATCTTCCACCACCCCACCGGCAGAGGTTATGATCCCTCATGTATATAGGCGGCTAAGCTGCTGATTATGAACCGGAGGGAGCCATGACCAAAGAAGAACGTAACGAGCACTGGCAGAGAATCATCGCAGAGCAGGAGGCAAGCGGGATGACAGCCCGGGCCTTCTGTTTGCAACGTCACATGAACCCTTCGCGCTTCTACCACTGGCGCCTCCGCCTGCGCGAGCATAATGTAAGCGTCCAGCAAACCCACCTGGTAAGGGGATTGCTGGACGCTTACGCAAAAACTAAAATTGGCGCAACATGATAACCTAAAAAGAATTTGACACAATAACCTAAAAATGATAGAACATAATAACCTAGAATAACGAAACAC
>CAYXDR010000449.1:0-2775 GCA_964463515.1 uncultured Desulfobacteraceae bacterium
GCATATACATAATCGACATCCAGACGATTGGCGCCGAAGCGGTAGGATTCAAGTTTCGAAAGTCGTTTGCTCGGTGTATAAACAAAAACATTTTTGAGCTCGGCGAGATTCCCTAACCGCTTTTTGCATGACTTCGTTTTCAGGGAACGATCCCGGTTGATAACTGCGTACTGTACGGGATAATCAATTCCGTCAACAAACTTTCGAAAAGTATCAACTGATTCATGCGTCCAATTATTCATCAGGAAAACAATGCCTATTCTGTATACATTTTTCCATGGTTGCGGGGGCAAATTTCCCTTTATCTTGCGTAAATTGTGCCGATATTTTTCTTTGTCTTTTCGCTCCAGGTTGGAAATCCGATCTGATTTTCCGATCGGCATGTAGTATTCTCCGGTTACCGTGGGAACAAACTTAAAATCTGTATAAAAACAAAGTTTACGAGTCATATTCCAGTCAATGAGCACCGTGACATTGGCGTCGTAGCCCCCGGCTTTTATGGCCAGGTCTCTTCGGTGCATCAGGCTCACGTGGAGAGTATGATTGAAGTGAAACATGAAATCCCGGTTAAAATCTCGAGCCACCTGGATCCATTTGTGAACCGGATACCGCTTACCGGTCGCCTCGTCCTTCAAGAACTGCACGGCATATAAATTGGAATAGGCGGCGCCGATATCCGGGTTGTCATCCAGGGTCTTAGACAAAACCTCGAAATGATTGGGGTAGTAAAGATCGTCATCGCCCAGATAGGCCACGTAATCCCCCGTAGCCAGCTCTAATCCCTGGTTCAGACGATAGGCGAATCCATGATTTACAGGATCATGATAATACTTGATTCGGCTGTCCCCCAACTCCTTTACTATATCAGCAACATCCACCCCTCCGTCGTTCATCAGGATCAACTCCCAATCGGGCATGCTCTGAGCGATCACGCTCCCGATCGCCTCTCTCAGATAATCCGGACGGTTGTATGTGCCCATCAACAAAGATACTTTCGGATGCCCCACGTCCCTCCTCCTTTCAACCTCTCGCAAACCTACGCATCGTTTTCACCAAATGCTCTATACGCTTGCAATAAGTATGCTCATTTATCGCCCGGCGGTACCCGGCACGCGAGATGCCGGTTCTTAAAGTCTTGTCGCTCAAGGCCTTTTCAAGCAAGCCCGGAATCTCTCCGTCTGACTTATATGCCAGCACCTCTTTACCCGGTTCCATAAGTTCTTCCAGCTGCTCGGTCCAATCGGTCAAAACGATTCGTCCAGTGGCCGGAACATCGAAAATCCGCTGATTGACGCCTTGCTTCATCTGCCGGCTGGTGCCGTTGAAACAAACGGCGCTGGAAGAATAAAATGCTGGTAAATCTGCGTAATAATTAAGCTCCCTACGAACACTGAAACCTTTCCCCCCCACCAGCGGCCCCCAACCCGGATCCCCGGCGATGGTGGCGCCAAAGCCCGAAAGCCGCCTCAGCAGGCGAAACCGGTAGAGCCCGGTGGCATACCAGGTGACCGCCGTCTCGTAGGCGAAGGCCTGCGCTTCCTCCAATTTTTGAAACTCACTTGAACATTCAGGAAATTTTTCTTCCATAAAATTACGTACCACGAGGTGCTTTGAATCAATAAAAGATGTACAGATATCTCCGAACTGCTCATTTAACAAACCGTTGGAACCGCTCGCCGCTAATTTCAGGCTTGCCTTGTAGAACATGGAATTGCCCACAAAGCTGACCGGCATCCGTGGGTACTTCCCGTTTCCCGCCGCGGTCGGGTTGAAAAGTTCTTCGTCAACCCCCAGGGGAAGGTATTCCACTCTTTCGAAGCCCAGCTCCCTGAACAAGCGGCAATAATCTCTGTCCCACAGAAAAAGCGTGAGGTAGTCCGAGTTGTTTTCTTTATAATGGCCGATGATAAGCTGGGGACTGTCCACGTACCAGGATGCGAACGGAATTCTATAACCTTCCAGCATGTGGGTTATAAAACCTTCGTGGTCGAAGCCCCGGTGGTTCACGGTGAGCAGGAAATCGGGTTTTGCCGCGCGCAACGCATCTTCGTATAACTTTTTTATTTCTGCCAGTTGAGCGGACTTGCCGGGAATGAGAAGCAAACGGCAGGTGTGGCCCTGACGCCTGAAGGCCTGGATCAACTCGGGGACCAGGAGGTGCCCCAGGGAGACCAGCAGCACCCGGACCTTTTCACCCCTGAACCTTGGGTAGTCCCACCAGGGTTTTGCCTTTTTTTCAGGTGTCTTCTCCATGCCCGTTCACCCGCTCACGAATCTCTTCTATCATCCGCTCCAGCCGGTCGTGATCTTCCCTCACGGCTTCAAGAACCTCGACCGGAGACGGAACACCCCGGCGGTTGAACTCATTGAAATTAACATCTCTCCTGCCGTTCATCCCGCACCCCCATTCATAACCAGTGGTTTCGAGAATTCATCATGCAGCAATCGTGCCGATTACCATTGATAATTTATGACCGGCGATTTAAAGGGAAGAAAGCCGGGGTATTCGTGTAATTCGTGGGTTGAAGGCGTTCTATAAGATAACGACAAAGTCTTGACGTAATGCGTCAAACCGCATCCAGCACCGATTTAGGCTCCCTCCGTGACAAGCCCCAACCACCAGATCGGCCAAATACTATCGCGAATCTTGGGGTGCAGCACGAAGTTGACACCCAAAGCTCAGGTACATCAACTTGGTGAACTCCTAAAAAGTACAATCCCCGCTTTATCGGCGTCGGGGTCGGAATCGGTATCGGGATCGAAAAGGCTGCCGAT
>CAYXDR010000450.1:0-2773 GCA_964463515.1 uncultured Desulfobacteraceae bacterium
CATAATTGCCAATGCCGTAATAGGGTTTTTTACTGAAAGTGAGGCCGAAAAGACCATCCAGTCTCTTAAAAAATTTGTGCGTCCGCAAGTGAAAGTGATTAGAAACGGTGCCATGTTGCAAATTCCCGGAGAGGAAGCCGTACAGGGAGATATCATTGTCTTCAAGCCTGGAACGTATGTTGCTGCGGACAGTCGGGTCATCTATTCCTCCAGGCTGAGCATTGACGAATCTGTGTTGACCGGTGAAAGCATGCCTGTTTCAAAGAGAGCCAACGTGCTTACGCTACCAGGAAAGGCCATTGCCGACAGAGTAAACATGGTCTATATGGGTACCCTTGTAACCGGCGGTGAGGGACTCGCCGTTGTAGTTGCCACAGGGGGGGCTACCGAGATTGGAAAGCTTCATAAGATGCTGCAAAAAACCACCTCTCCTGAAACACCCATTGAAAGGCAACTTCGAATAACCGGCGATCACTTGGTTTTGCTGTGCGGGGCAATCTGCGGGGCAGTTTTTGTAATTGGCTTTTTGAGGGGATACGGATTTATTCCCATGCTGAGGATGGCCATATCCCTTGCAGCTGCAGCTGTTCCTGAAGGGCTGCCCGCAGCCGCCACTATCAATTTCGCCCTTGGAATAAAGAAGATGAGAAAGCATCATGTCCTCATAAGGCATCTCCAGGCTGTGGAGACCCTCGGGGCCATACATACTCTTTGCCTCGATAAGACTGGTACTTTAACCACGAACCGAATGGCCGTTTTGAGGATTTACGTTGGCAGATCTTTATACGAATTAAAGAACGGAGAGGTCTTGGAAAATGGAAAACCGGTCGACCCGACGATAAACGAAGATTTTGTCAGGCTTCTTACCGCCTGCGTCCTGTGCAACGAATCCCAGATAAACGGAAAAGATGAAAACGGCCAATACCGCCTCGGCGGTTCGCCCACCGAACAGGCACTTATAAGAATGGCCTTCGATGCCGGTTTAGACGTAAAGCGGGTAAGGTCAGAAAACAGGCTTCTCAAGATTAATTACAGAGCTGAAAACCGGCTTTTTATGAGTACTCTTCATGAAAGAAGCGATTCGAAAATGTTCTTTTCTCTTAAGGGGAGCCCTTCCGAAGTCCTGTCACTTTGCAGTTGGAAATTTAAGGACGGGAAGATCCTACCCATTGAAGATGAAGACCGCAATGTAATACAGAAACATAATGAACAAATGGCAGGAGAAGCACTCAGAGTTCTCGCGGTCGCATATTGTATTACTGCGGAGCGTAATGCTCCTGACGATAATAATTTGACCTGGCTGGGCCTTGTAGGAATGAAAGATCCAATAAGGGAGGGTTTAGATGACCTGATAAAAGTTTTTCACCGGGCCGGAATTGATACGGTTATGATAACGGGAGATCAAAATCCAACCGCCTATGCAGTTGCGAGACAGCTGAATCTTTGCGGGGATGATAGGTTGAAAATATTGGATTCTACCGCCCTTGATCAACTCGATGCAGATCTTCTAAAGGCCCTTTCTAAGGAAGTCAATGTCTATTCCAGAGTGAGCCCTTCTCATAAGCTTAAAATCGTACAGGCTCTTCAGTCTTCGGGCAGAACTGTCGCTATGACAGGGGACGGGATAAACGATGGCCCTGCCCTTAAGGCAGCCGATATCGGAATCGCAATGGGCAGGGACGGAACAGATGTCGCGAGGGATGTCGCAGATATTATTCTCGAAAGAGATGATCTGGAAACCCTTGCAATAGCTATTAAGTTTGGAAGAAGCACCTACAGCAATATCCGAAAATCCGTCCATTTTTTCCTGGCAACAAACCTGAGCGAAATAATGGTAATGTTTTTTGCGATGGCTGCAGGTATAGGCGTTCCTCTGACAGTAATGCAGCTACTCTGGATAAATATAATGTCCGATATCTTCCCCGGCCTGGCCCTTTCTCTTGAGGCTCCGGAACCTGATGTGCTTAACAGGCCCCCAAGAGAGACGGATGCCCCTCTTTTTTCCTTTCGGGATTACAAAAACATGGCCGTAGAGTCTTCTGTGATAACTGCTGGCGCTTTGAGTGCCTATGGGTACGGCCTGGCCAGATACGGCCTAGGTTCAAAGGCTGTCTCAATCGCATTTCAGAGCCTTACCATCGGCCAGCTCTTGCATGCCTTTAGTTGCCGTTCAGATAATCACAGCGCTTTTCACCCGGGAGAGCTGCCTCCTAACAATACTCTCTCTTTAGCAGTCGGGAGCTCTATCCTTCTTCAATTATTGACAATGATTGCCCCTAACCTCAGGCGTTTTTTAGGCATAGCGACAATGAATATTTTTGATCTGGCTGTCGTGGGAGTCAGTTCATTGGCACCGGTTGCTGTAAACGAAGCCAGAAAATTATCAAAATCGGGTGATGTAAAATGAGAAAAGATTTTATGTTTACATCTGAAAGCGTGACTGCCGGCCATCCTGACAAACTATGCGATCAGATAAGCGATGCGATCGTCGATCATTTTTTGAGACAGGACCCTTATGCCAGGGTGCGGGCGGAATGCGCGGTATCGAGTGCCATAGTTTTTATAGCGGCCATCTTTGCAACCAGTGCAAAGGTAGATATAACTCATGTGGCCCGGAAAGTCATCAAGCTCGTCGGTTATGATCAGCCCGATTTTAATTCGAAGACATGCAGTATCCTGACCGCGCCTAAGGGATTTCCTCCTGACAAATCTGGCATGTTTGATGAAAACAAGTTGACCGATAAGGAGATTGAAAAAATATCGGTGGATAGTC
>CAYXDR010000451.1:0-2759 GCA_964463515.1 uncultured Desulfobacteraceae bacterium
ACTTCGTTGTGATGTGCTGATTATCGGCGCAGGAGGCGCAGGAATGCGCTGCGCTGCCGAAGTGCTGGAGCGAAAACCGGACAGCCGGGTTGTTGCAGTAACAAAGGTCCCGCACCCTCAGAAATCCCACACCACCACTGCGCAGGGAGGGCTGGCGGCGGTGGATCCCGCCGATGCGGCTGATAAAATTATTTACCATATGTTTGACACCTGGAAAGGGTCCGATTGCACTGCAGACCAGAATGTGGTCAAGAAAATATGTGAGGATGCCTGGGAACAGATCATCTGGCTCGAAAACCGTGGTATGCATTTCAGCCGAAATGAGGACGGAAGATTAAGCAAGAGAACCTTCGGGGGTCATACGCTTAACTTCGGGGAACGATCGGCGTTCAGGGCTGTTTTTGAAGCTGATAGAACAGGTAAGGGTATCATGGATACCGCCTGGGGGGAATCCATCAAGAGGGGCATTTCTTTTTTGAATCAGAGCATCGCCACCGAGCTGCTGTTTGCAGAGGATCGGTGTGCGGGGGCGATGATTTTTCTTGAAAAGGAAGGCGGTTTCCTCCGGATTTTGTCCCGGGCGACCGTGCTGGCCACCGGAGGCAGCGGTCAGGTTTTCAAAGTCACGACCAATTGCCGCCAGAATACAGGGGACGGACTGGCGGTGGTTCTTCGTGGAGGGATTGCGGTACTGGATCCCGAGGCCGTGCAGTTTCACCCAACCGGCATTGTTGGCCCGGGAATCCTGGCCAGTGAAACACTGAGATCGGTGGGTGGCATCCTGCGCAACAAGGACCTTGAACCGTTTATGGAGCGATATGCTCCCAAGATGAAGGAGTTGGCACCGCGCGACCTTGTGGCGCGGGCCATAGAAACCGAAGTAATCGAGGGAAGGGGTGTCTTGAACCCCGATCATCAAATCGAACATGTGTGGATAGATTTGAGGCACCTGCCAGCAAAGGTTCATGAGGAACAAATCCCCGAGGTAACAGGTTTCTTCAAAAAATATGTCAACCTGGACCCCCGCAGGGAACTCTGCCCTGTTCGTCCCAGCAACCATTACCACATGGGCGGCATTCCCACCAACATCTCCGGACAGGTTCTGGGCCTCCATCAGGAGCCTATCGCCGCTCTGTACGCAGTGGGAGAATGCGCCGGAGCGAGCTTTCATGGGTTCAACCGCCTCGGCACCAATTCCATCCTCGAGCTGATAACCATGGGGAAAGCCGTCGGCGACAATGTAGTAAAATTTTTGGAAGAGGAGCAGGCAACGCCAGAGGCGACGCCTGTCCACAGCTTCGACCTCTTTGCCGGTTATATGGAGGGGCGCGGTTCGGAAAACATAGACCGAATCCGCGGTGAGCTGAGAGCGGTTATGACCGCCAAGGTTGGTGTTTTCCGCAGTGAAGAAGGAATAATCGAGGCGATAGAAACCCTTAAAGAACTTCGCGAACGCGCACAGAAAGTAACCCTTACGACCAGAAGCCTGTGTATGAACCAGGAGATTGTCGAGCGCTGGGAGCTTGACAACCTCCTCACTGTTTCCATGGTAATCGCCCAAGCGGCGCTCGAAAGACGGGAATCCCGGGGAGCTCATTTCCGCAAGGATTTTCCCGAGCGCCATGATGAATTCAACTACCACACCCTTGCATCGATGCCTGCCTTCGGTGAAGTCAAGCTTTCCCGGCGGGCCATAGACATGAGCGTTTTCGACGCAGGGGGTGAAAACCATGAAAAATTTGGCATAATAGAAAGAAAATATTAGTGTCTGCCTTTCAGATCCACAGGAAAAACCATGAAATCAAAATATGAGATCACGTTAAGGATTAATCGTTATGACCCGGATGGAGACCGTTCGTGGGTCCAGGACTACAGCTTGACGGCGGGCAGAATTCTGCGTTTCGTCGATCTTTTCCGTAAAATCAATGAGGAACAGGATCCCTCATTGGCTTGGAATTCATCCTGCGAACACGGGCAGTGCGGATCATGTGCGGTTAAAATTAACGGCAGGCCTATGCTGGCCTGTGAGTTGCTTGTGGAAAATGCCGTCGATTATTTCAAAACAACCGTTTTTGAAATAGCACCTCTCACAGTAGCTCCGGTTATCCGGGATCTGATAATCGACATCGAAAAAGCCTATGAAAAAATCAATATAGCAAAACCTTATATAATCCGCGCCAAACCTCCCGGCGACCCGGAAGCCGGGAAGGCCTACAGCATCACTCCCGACGAACTTGAAAAATATGTCAACGCCACCCGCTGCATCAACTGCTTCTGCTGTGCAGAAGCGTGCATCAGCAGCACCGGAACCTTCCTGGGGCCCAATGCCGTGTTAGCAAGTATCGTAAGAGTGATGGACCCGCGCGAGGAGGAAAAAGAGCAGCGGTTGAAGCTTCTCTACAGCGATGAAGGCGTCCGCCGGTGTCATTCGTCTCGAGCCTGTTCCTTTGTTTGCCCCAAGGAAATTGATGTGGCGTATTTTATTGCACTGGCGAAAAGCGGGCGGATCAACTCCCGGGAATAAGGGGAGAACAAGGGGAAACGCTGACTTTGAACACACCTTATCAATTTGTAACCAAGTTTCTTTCTATCATCCATGCCTGCCGTTGCGGTACAGAAAAGAAGGCGGGGGATGTTTCACGGTTTCACCAACTTTTGATGGAATCGTAAAAAGTCAAAATCCCCCCTCCGTCGTCACCCCGGTGCAGGCCGGGGTCCAGTGATTCCAACGACTTATGGATTCCGGCCTACGCCGGAAT
>CAYXDR010000452.1:0-795 GCA_964463515.1 uncultured Desulfobacteraceae bacterium
GCGGGCGAGAGATATTCTTACTGGAAAGCACCGCCCTTGGCGTCCTTGGCGTCTTGGCGGTTCAAATAAAATAAACAGCGAGCGCAGCGAACGGGCGGAAAGGCCAAGGAGGAAACCGGATGTTCAAGCCTCAAGTATTTTCTCATGCTTGTTTTAATTGAAAATTCCCCCGTAGGCACCGGGCACCCAGCTTTTATCATCGCCGAGGTGGCCCAGGCCCACGACGGTTCCCTGGGAGCCGCTCACGCCTACATAGACGCGGCCGCCGATGCCGGAGCCGATGCGGTAAAGTTCCAGACCCACATCGCCGGGGCCGAATCCACGCTCGATGAACCGTTCCGGGTGAAATTCTCCCGCCAGGATGAAACCCGCTACGACTACTGGCGCCGGATGGAGTTCACCCTGGAGCAGTGGCGGGGGCTTGCCGGGCACGCCAGGGACAGGGGCCTGGTTTTTCTCAGCTCTCCTTTTTCTGTTGAGGCGGTGGAAATGCTGGAAAACCTGGACATGGCCGCATGGAAGATCGGCTCCGGAGAGAGCGTGTCGGGGGATATTCTCGATGCCGTTGTTTCCACTGGAAAGCCCGTGCTTCTGAGCACGGGCATGAGCACGTACCCGGAAATCGACGTGATTGCGGGAAGACTCCGGGACAAGGGGGCCGGGTTCGCGCTTTTCCAGTGTACGAGCAAATACCCGGTGCCCCTGTCGGAAGTGGGGCTCAATGTTATCGAGGAGATGAAAACGCGGTACCGTTGCCCGGTGGGGCTCTCGGATCATTCCGGGAGCGTTTTTCCG
>CAYXDR010000452.1:805-2755 GCA_964463515.1 uncultured Desulfobacteraceae bacterium
AATTGCTCTGGGTGCCGACATGATCGAGGCGCATATCGTGTTCGACAAGAGGATGTTCGGGCCGGACACCCCGGCCTCCCTCACAGTGGAAGACTTCCGGCTGCTTTCCGAGGCCCGCGACGCCTTTCACGAAATGCGCTCTAACCCGGTCCAAAAAAACCTCCTTGCCGAGTCCATGGCAGGGATGAGGTCGGCTTTCGGAAAGAGCCTCGCGCCGGTTCGGGACCTTCCTGCGGGCACCGTTCTCAGCGCGGATTTGCTCACCGCCAAGAAGCCTGCAACCGGTATACCCGCGGCACGGGTGGAGGATGTGGCCGGAAGGAAGTTGAAAAGGCAGGTATCATGCAACAGGGTTTTGCACTGGGAGGATCTGGATGAGTAACAAGAAGGTCTGCGTGGTTGTTAACAGCAGGGCCAATTACGGGCGTATCAAGAGTTTTCTTTCGGCCGTGGAAAGGCACCCCGGCCTTGAACTGCAGCTTATCGTGGGGGCTTCCGCGATGCTCTACCGCTTCGGCGCGGTCATCGACACGATCCGAAAGGATGGTTTCGAGCCGCTGAGCGTGGTTTATTCCATCGTGGAGGGGGAGACCCCTTCCACCATGGCCAAGTCGACCGGCATGGGAATCCTGGAGCTGGCCACCCAGTTCGAGAACTTGAAGCCGGACGTGGTGCTGACCGTGGCAGATCGCTTCGAGACCATGGCGACAGCCGTGGCGGCAAGCTACATGAACATTCCTCTCGCCCACACCCAGGGCGGGGAGTTGACCGGTTCCATAGACGAATCCGTGCGGCACGCGATCACGAAGCTCGCCCACATCCATTTTCCGGCAACCGAGAGGGCAGGGAGAATCCTCATGCAGATGGGCGAGAGGCCGGACAGGATTTTCGTGACCGGATGTCCGGCGATAGACCTGGCGGCGCGGGCACGGACAGAAGACAGGGGAAATCTATTCCGCCTCTACGGGGGCACCGGCAAGGGCCTTGACTGGCAAAAGCCTTTTGTCGTGGTCCTCCAGCATCCCGTGACCACCGAGTACAGGGATGCCTTCGAGCAGACCCGCGAGACGCTCGAGGCCGTAAAGCGCACCGGCATGCAGACCGTCTGGTTCTGGCCCAATGTGGATGCAGGATCAGACGCTGTCTCCAAGGCACTGCGGCTTTACATCGCCAAGAACGGCAACGCCCCTGTCCATTTTTACCGCAACTTCGGCCCGGAGGACTATGTCCGCCTGATAGACCGCTGCGCGTGCATAGTCGGCAATTCATCGAGCGGCATCCGGGAAGGCTCATTTCTGGGGACCCCGTGCGTCAATGTGGGTTCGCGCCAGGACCAGCGGGAAAGGGGGGAAAATGTCGTGGATGTGCCCCATGAAGCAGGCGAAATTTACAGGGCCGTGGTGTCCCAGGTGGAACACGGCAGGTACCCCTCGAGCAGCCTTTACGGCGACGGGCATGCAGGGGAGAAAATGGCCGATATCCTGGCCTCGAACAACATAGACATCCGGAAGAAATTTCATGTGTGCTGAAAAAAACAAGGTGATCTACCTGGGGGCCGTCGAGGGTTTCGAGGCGGCCCGGGAAATGCTTGCAGGCACGGCTGCTGTGTATAATATCCCGGCGGCGGCAGGGGATGTGGCCGAAGCACTCGAATCGGCCGACGCGCTGCTCGATGCCTCCATGAAGGTGAAGATAACAGACGCGATGGTCGAATCGGCCCCGCGGCTCAAGATGATTTCCTGCGCCACCACGGGCTCGGATCACATCGAGCGCGGGGCGCTCGAAAAGCGGGGGATACCCGTGCGGACGCTGAAGGAAGACCCGGAGCTTCTGCAGAACATCACGCCTGCAGCCGAGCTTTCCTGGGCGCTTTTAACCGCCTGCGCCAGGCGCCTTACCGCCGCGGCCGGGCACGTGCTCGAAGGAGGATGGAGCAGGGAGCTTTTCCCC
>CAYXDR010000453.1:0-2752 GCA_964463515.1 uncultured Desulfobacteraceae bacterium
GCTCGAAACCCGGCTCCTTGAGCAGGGCATATATATTTCGTTTTGAACCAGTGGAGAAATTGTCTAGGCAGACGACATCATGGCCTTGGGCGAGGAGGCGGGCACAAAGCCCCGAGCCTATGAGGCCGGCGCCTCCGGTTACGAGAATACGTTTTTGTTTTGAAAAGTCCATGACATCCGCCTTCAGTGTTACCGGTCATCAACAGAAAACGGGGCGCAACCCAGGGATTGACCCCTGTTTTACACCCCGCCTTCTTCTATAAAGGAATACACACGCAGAGGCAGAAGCTATACACACCCCGTGGGTTTGGGCAACCCGGCCATTTTACATGCTCCTTTGCCCGGTCCGGATGGGAAAAGCTCATATATGTATTTGAGCTTGAAGCCGGTGACTTTAGAAAGAATCCTCACCATCGGCGCAATGCCGTTTTTTTTGTAATAATCCTGGAGCACGTTTATCACTTTCCAGTGCTCGTCGGTCAGTTCCTCGATGCCTTCTTCTCTTTTGACATGCCTGACCCATGCTTCGTTCCAGTTGTTGAAGTCGTCGATGAAGCCGTCTTCATCCACATTGAAGGTGTTGCCTTCAAATTCTACCGTCGGCATAGTCCATTTCCTCCTTTATTTTGAATATCCAGCCCCTGTGCCTATTCCTTCGCTGCAAAGATCTGACTTAAACAACGGAATATAATTGCCCGTGTTGTACTTGTCAATACTTGATCAAGCAGCAGGCGGCAATTTTTTGTTCAATCCTTTAACCCTGAGGGCGGCGCGGATAATAGCTTCTGCCCAGCCGGGGTGACCGGCAGCATGTATATGGGTGTAGACTCCCAGTACGTTTTTAAAGCGCATGCCGTCCATTTTTCCTTTTATGCCGTGGCCTCTTTTAACATTGAAAGCGAAGGTCGTTTCCTTTTCGGCGGTCAGGACCGGCTCGGAGTAGTGAAATTCATGTCCCCTAATAATGTCTCCGGCGCTGAAATAGGGATTTTCACCGATTGTTTCGAGAATAGTATAGCCATGTCCTTTGGGTTTGCTTTTCAGGATGAAATCCACCGGTAGCACACCGGCCATCGGGTAAAAATTGTCGTGTAGATGAAGGCCGCCTCCCAGGTACATGAATCCACCGCATTCGGCGTATATCGGAAGTCCGCGGCAGGCGGCGGCCCTCAAGGAGTCCAGAAAAGAAGTATTATTGGACAGGGGCTCCGGTTGTGTTTCCGGAAAACCTCCTCCTATATAAAGAGCATCGAGGGGGGGAAGGGTTTTGTCGGCGATGGAATCGAGTTCAACGAGACTGGCGCCGGCCCGGACGAGTGCTTCCAGGTTTTCCGGATAGTAGAACCAGAACACGCTGTCCCTGATTACGCCTATACGCACAAATGCCCTGGTCGAAGGCTCCCCTCCAGGAATGGCTGAGTGCAATTCAGCCTCGTGGTTTTCATGCGACTTGCTCCTGTCTTGTTGAGAAAACGAAGCCGTTTCCGCCGCAACCGGGGTGTGTGTCTTTGCCGCCGCTATTTTTCGTATTGCATTTAAATCCAGGTATCTGGAAGCTATTCTACCTGCCCAGCCGACGGCTTCGGTTGCGCAGCATTGCTCCTGGTGTGGAACGAGCCCCATGTGTCTTTCAGGAAACGGATCGCTTTTGAGCTTGGGCACCGCACCCACGACCGGTACGGCACAGTAGTCCTCTATGGCTTTTCTCACGAGTTTTTCCTGCCGGGAACCGGCGACCCGGTTGAGTATCACGCCATTGATTTCAATATCAGTGTCAAATACCTGGCAGCCTTTGACGATCGCCGCAACGGTTCTCGTGACCATAGTTACATCGACAATTAAAATTACAGAAAGGTTTAAGAGCTTGGCCAACTCAGCCGTGCTGCATCGGCCCTGTGCGTCAAGCCCGTCATACAGTCCCCTGTTTCCTTCAACCACTGCTATGTCCGCCGATGCGGCGTGGTGGGAAAATGACTGTTGCAGCTGGTCCGCGTTCATCATGAAAGAATCAAGGTTGCGGCAGGGCAGTCCTGCCGCAAAAGAATGCCAACCAGCGTCGATAAAATCAGGGCCCTTTTTAAAAGCTGCGACCTTAAGGCCTTCTTCATGCCAGGCGGCGATCATGCCGACTGAAAGTATTGTTTTTCCCGAACCGCCTTTCAGTGCAGCGATGCAAATGGATTCAGCCGGACGAGTCATTGTCTCTCCAAAATTTTCATTCCGGCAGATTTAGGATTATCCGCCGTCAAAACCGGGGTTTTTCCTGGAGGTATTAGATGTCGTTCACCGGTCGCAATTTGGAGCACGGCAGGCGCCGATTGTCAACATAAAATACATGGTTTTTTTGTTGACAACGGACGCTTTTTTTTACTATAAATTGCGCCTGATGAAAAAAATGCAGTGAATTTAATGTGTACAGGCGCTTGGTGGAATCTCCCACTGGGGATTTCCGCCGGCGCTTCAGTGTGTTTTAGTTTTGTGTTGAGGAGGTGAGTGGCAGACGTCGGCGTTATTGTGAGCTCCTTGAAAAATACTAAATCAGCAACCTATTTAAGGAGGCAGTCATTATGGCTTTTGAACCAAGGGAACCGCAAAAGGAACTGAAGTACGATGAGTTACGCATCTATTCGGATGACGAACTCGATAATTACACCGAGGAAGAGCTTGCGAATTTCAAGTGCAAACACAAAATTCCAATGATCGAAGAACTTGAGTCTGGCCCGTGGCCCAGTTTCGTTGCCGACGCGAAACG
>CAYXDR010000454.1:0-2748 GCA_964463515.1 uncultured Desulfobacteraceae bacterium
TAAATAGCCGGGATGGGTTTCGTCACCTCCAAGAATCGAAAAGGCCAGGGTCGTCTTTCCCACCTGCCTGGGTCCCCCGACAAACACCATTTTACGTTGCAAATCATGCATGATCTGCTTCATGGAATATCGTTCCATAATCTACTCACCGGTAAGAATGGGAAGATTTTCGGGTCAACCCAATTATAGTTGTAACTATTTTCTGGGCAACCATAAAATTTCCCAGACATTCAGGTACGGCCATCCTTTATGCGCGGTTACCCATGCCTAACCTTTAGGTTTATGGCTGGCCGCTTGCATCAGCGCCGTGACGATCCGGATAGGGTGTCTCCGGGCACCAAAAACAAAACCCCATTTCCATTTAACACGGAAAACGGGGTTTTGGGGGATATATGTGCCATTTGAAATCCTTTTGCCCTTTTAGAAATGAAGAAAAAGGAATTCATTTAAATATTCTATCGAATGTTTTTTACTTTTATAAATTCTATTAGTCAATGATTAATTTGAATTTTTATTCGATAAAGGTATCTATGCGGGATCCTGAGGTTTCTGGGGTGTCAAAGGCTAACTTTGGTTTATACGTTGATATTGAAAACTGGAGTCCAATAAATATGTCAAAATTCTATTTAGATGCACCCGCGTCTCGTGACGTTTTCAGGCAGTTGCAGAAAACCTGGACCCCGTTTTCCAACGGGGTGACGACGACTGTTACGAGGCCACTAACAATAAAGGGTTGAAGATTTTAGGGGTTGGGGTTGCAGTTCGCTTTTCGGGGCGATTACTTCTTGTAGAGGAAGAAATGTGTCCCGTTTCTTTCTAAATACAAATCATCGGAAGTGATTCGGTAGATTCAAAGCCAGTCTGATTCAGATAGGTGCGCAATTTCATTTTGACACTCCCATGCCTTGTGATATTTACACCGTTTGATGATTGTTTTCTACTATCCGTGTTGGCTCCCTGACACCGCGTTGCTCAGCAAGGAATAGGCCTCGGGGTGGCGTCTTTTCAACACCGCCATGCCAGTGTCAAGACGCCGCCGCCAGCCCTTTCCTCTGGATGCAGCTTCTTCCCAGGCAAGTATCAAATCCCCCGGGCGTTCTTCTGCCAGAATGTGAATCAACTGTGATGACTGAAGCAGATCCTTTTCGGTCTTTGCATGTGCTGCAACTCCCCTTTCCCCGGAAATCAGCAACTTATGGAGTGCCAGACGCGCAGGGGCCGGCACCTGAACCAGAACACTTCCCCCATCAATAACGACCCCGTATTCAGTGTTCTCGATCAGGAAATCGAGGAACATAAGTGGCTGAGCGGCCACTCCGAAACGGGGAATGGGAACGGGTCCCCCATCCGAGGGGCCGGTCGCAGGGGTCAAAAAATCAACCCGGAGTGGTTTTCCCCGAACCTTGAAGGAAGTCGAAGCTTGCCCCGCCTTGAAGGCCGGCACGGGCAGAAAGCCCATCTCGAGTTGCTCGAGCACGCGGGGGATATCTGCTTTCAACTGGGGAAATGCGATATCGATGCGGCGTTCACCGGCAATATCCACGTCCTGGGTTCTCAAGGCGCTGTGGTCCCATTTCACACCCAAGAGGTTCCCTGTTACGATAAAGGCGTAGGTCCCCACCAGTACGGCACCCATCCGAAAGAGACCGCTTTCGGCAAAAGCTTTCAGCACACGGGATGCTGATGCATCTGTTGTCATCGCGCCGCTGGATCTCAACATTGCGGACATGCGCAGAATTTCGCCCTGGTCTTCTTTCACGGCATCCCGCTGTGAAATGAATCTCGAAACCACCCGATCAATAACCGGGCCTTTCTTTCCGATATAGGTTTGCCGTTTTCGTCCACCGGGGTCGGAATGTTGAAAATAGATGAATTTCTCCCCCTTAATTTTCTTGCTGGTGAAACAACCCTGCAGGTTCCCAATGCTTCTCTGTGCTTCCAAAGTCAGCATCTGCTCCATAAGTTCGGCATACAGGGTTTGAACTACCAGCGGCTGTTTTTCCAAAACCGATCCATCCTTTCCATCGAGTTATACACTCTTTAACACAATTCGGCGTATAACGCACCGCATTTCCGGCATTCTGCGGCAACCAACATATACACGATTCGATAAAACCCTCACGCAACATCTTAATAATTGAAGGAAACAACCATAAAAGGCAGTCGCTCCGGTTTTTGGTTGTTGAGCCTTTCGATCCGGATACCGACTCCGGCCCCGACGACGATAAAGCGGAGATGGCACTTTTTACGACCTCATCAAATCTGAAGTGATGAGCGATTCAGAAGCATTTCAGGATTTTTACACCGACCGAGATCTTGATTTTTGCACCGCCGAAAAAAGCACATTAGCATGATACGCCAGCACTAATCGCCGGTCGATAAATTCAGCACTGGCAGAATTAAAAGATCGTTCTATCCTTTTTTTAATTTATCAAATAGTTTATCTATATATCGATCCCGATCATCGGTCATAAAGAGGACATGCTGGTTTTCAAGCTCTGTCCGGCTATTTCCCCATTTCAGTTGAGGATATTTGGTCCAGGAAAGGATGAAGCTATTCAAAATCACCTCTGGATCTTTCAGCCTTTGCTCCACGTCTTTGATTCGCCTGTGGAACAGAATTTTCTCGCTGCCCGGGCCTTCGTGCATTAGGCCGTGGGGCTCAAGAAACGTGACATACTTGATGAACTCGCAAAAAGTCAAAATAACGATGTCCCTCGGCGTCGGGGTCGCTATCGGCATCGGTAT
>CAYXDR010000455.1:0-2741 GCA_964463515.1 uncultured Desulfobacteraceae bacterium
GCCGCATGGATGAAGTGATTTCCACCCTCCCCGTAACAGTCGCCGTCCCCGGTAACCACAACGGTTGTCAGTTCCGGGTTGGTCACGTGGATCCCCAGGGCCACGGGGATGGCCCGGCCATGAAGCCCGTTGAAAAAATTACATTTCAGATAATGGGGCAGCTTGGCTGCTTGTCCGATACCGGACACCAGACAGAAGTCGTGCGGGGCCTTCTGCAGTTCCACAAAAGCTTTTTTAAAAGCCCGAAGAATCCCAAAGTTGGGACACCCAGGACACCACTGGATTTCCGCATCACTTTTGTAATCTTTTTCGTTAATCATTAAAGCATCTCCTTATATACTCGCCCGTTAACGGTAGCCCGTCATACCGGCTCACGGTTCGCTTCGTTTTCAGCCCGTATTCCGATTGCAAAAGCTTGGACAATTGTGCGGATTGATTGCTTTCCACGGTCCAAAACTTTTTTTCTTCATTAAACGTATAATCCGGTAAAGGCCAGAGTTCCGTAAAATGGATCATACCAACCCGCTTACCTTCAGACTGGAGTTGTTCCACAGCCTCCAGGATGGCCCCTCTTGAGGAACCCCATCCTATCAGAATAGTGTCCGAATCGTTGAGCCCCATTTCCTCGGGGAGGCTGATTTCCTTTTTGAGCCCCTTGTATTTGGCCATTCTTTTTTCAGCCATATCTTTTGCGGTACCGGCAAGCTCTTCCGTGATATGACCCATTTCATCGTGTTCGTCGCTGTCCACACCGACCAAGTGCTCGCTTTGGCCCGGGTAAAGGCGTGGTGAAATGCCCCCTGGAGTTTTCCGGTAACGGCTGTAGTTGTCTATCCGTGAAGGATCGCCAAGATGAAATTCCGGGGAGATCTTATCCGTTTCAAAATCGACAATGGAAAAGTGAGAGTCGGCTAAGAACTGGTCCGTCAGGATAATAACCGGCACCTGGTATTTGTCGGCCAGGTTGAATGCCCGAATCGTCTTATGAAAGGCGTCCTTGGCATCAGCGGGGGCGAGCACAAGTTTGGGAAACTCTCCATGCCCTGCATTTATAGCGAAAAGGAGATCCCCCTGAGCCGTCCGCGTCGGGAGGCCGGTTGCGGGTCCAGGGCGTTGCGCCAGGATGATTACCAACGGGGTCTCCGTCATGCCGGACAGGCTCACGCCTTCCACCATCAGTGCGAATCCCCCACCCGAGGTTGCCGTCATAGCCCTGACTCCCGCATAACTTGCTCCAATAGCCATATTTACGGCAGCGATTTCGTCCTCTGCCTGTTCCGTGAAGATCCTGAGCCGTTCCTGCTCTTTGGAAAGAAAGGTGATGATACCGGTAGCGGGGGTCATGGGGTAGGCGGCCATAAAACGGCAGCCGGCACGGGCCGCTGCCAAAGGAATCGCCTCATTGCCAGCTACAAGATAAAAACGGTCTTCTCTTATGGAAAGGTTCCATGGACACATGTCCTTGCAGTGCCTCTCGGCCAGGGAGAATCCTTTCTTGGCAGCGTCGAGATTGTTTTGGATAATGTCGGGGCTCTTTTTTGAAAAGCGCTTCTCAAGGACTTTCTTGAGCGTGTCCAATTCCATGCCGAGCACGGAGGTCAAGGCACCTACAGCCACCGTATTGGCATAGATTCGGTTTCCGATCTCCTTTTCGGCTATCTCCGTGAAGGGAACCGTGATCATCTCCTGCCTCAGCTTCTCTTGAGCAAGTAAAATGCCTCCTTTCCTGATAAGGGTTTCGTATTTTTGTACGCTTCCCTTGTTCAGGCAAAGCAGGACATCGGCCCCCAGGATGGGTACGTTCCGTATTTTTTCGCCGATCCGAATGGAATAACTGTTCTGCCCACCGCGGATCCTGGACTCGTATTCCTTCCAGCTGAAGGCGGCATAACCTTGAGCAGAAACCGTCTCCGAAAGGACATCTCCAATCGTCTGAACGCCCTCGCCGGCTGCACCTGCGATTACGACGTTGATATCTTGCATAACTTGTCTCCTGAATGTTGATGAGGTCATAAAAAGTCAAAATATCCCCTCTATCGTCACCCCGGCGGAGGCCGGGGTCCAGTGAATCCAACTACTTATGGATTCCCCGACACAAGTTCTCGTCGGAAAATGACAGCTTGGGGACTTTTACGAGGCCATCAATGCATTAACCTTTCGTCTTTTCGGGACGTAATTGTCTTGTTGAAATAGATTTTCGATTCAGTATACTTGATGAATATTTGCACGCAAATGGGGTGAATACCCTATAAGAGAAAAAACAAATATAATTCATGGAAATAAATATGCCGATGCTTAAAATGGCGTTGGCAGATAAGCAGCAACGGGGAAGTGCCGAATTTTATCAAAGGATGGCACAAATCGTGACTGCGGGCATACAGCCCGAATGCAGCATAAATGCATGATTTCATCCCGTTACTATTATCCGGCGAAAACTGAAAATGCATCGAATAGAATGAATCCCCAAGGAATCACATCCGTACTGAGAAGCCAGAAAGGCCGAGGAGCATCAAATGGAAGGCAAACGATGGGCTGAAGCTGACCTCCAACAAAGCGGCGTTTTTTCACGGCCACAGTCCCAAACAAAGTCAAGATGCACCCGTAAGGTAGTTGCATCGCAATGTTGGCGGCACCTTATCCCTATCGTTAGATGCAATGCTTAAGGAAGAAAAGAAATTGGAGACTTAATGGAAGGTAGTTCCGACGTATTCAGACATATAATCCATTACTCGTTTCATCTG
>CAYXDR010000456.1:0-2738 GCA_964463515.1 uncultured Desulfobacteraceae bacterium
CACCCGCCTCCCCGGCACGCGCGGCTTCAACCGCAGCGTTCAACGCCAGCAGGTTGGTCTGGAAGGCGATTTCATCTATCGTTTTTATAATTTTGCCAGTCTCTTCACTCGACTTGGTTATCTCGCCTATTGCATCAATCATAGCCGCCAGATTTTTATTGGCATTTTTGACGATTGCACCGGCTTCATTCATTTTGCTTTGTGCTTCTCTGGCATTATCCGCGTTCTGCTTGGTCATGGAGGCCATCTCTTCAAGCGAGGCGGATGTCTCCTCGATGGAGGCAGCCTGTTCACTTGCCCCCTCGGCCAAGGACTGGCTTGCCGAAGAAACCTGCTCCGAGGCCGAAGAAACCTGTTCCGTTCCATCGTGAAGGGAACCAATTATTCCATTGAGCGGACCGATAACCGAACGGACAAGCAGCAACAACAAAACCACGGCCGCAAGAACGAACCCCCCGGCCACGCCCAAATTCCAGTAGGCCTGGGACCTCACAGGGGCGAAAAGTTCCCCTGTGCCCGCTCCGACCCCTACGGTCCAGTCCAGGCCGTCCAGCTTCCGGAACGCGACGACCTTTTCGGTGCCTTTCCAGGTGTAGGTGATAAGGCCGCTGCCAAGCTTCATCATTTCACGGCCGAAGTCGAATTCCTTCATGTTGAGGTTCAGGATCATTTCTTTGTCGGGATGCGAAATCACGGTCCCATCCCTGTCATAAATATATGCATACCCGGTTTCACCCACCTCGATGGGATCCACGAAACGGGAACTGAAGGCATTGACATCGACCACCCCGAACAACACCCCGACAACCTTGTCTTTTTCCCGAAGGGGTGCTGAAATGGTAAAGACAGGGTTTCCGGTATCCCTGCTGTTCATGACGGGGGACACCGAAATCTCCCCGGCAATCGATGCTTGAAAATACGACCTGTCCCTGACATCGATCTTTCCCACTACATCCTGATCCGCTGCAGCCACCAGGGCCCCTTCTGCATTGGCAACACAGATGTTTTCATAATACCCGTATTGCTCCTTGAGGTCCCCCAGGGTCTTGTTTGCAGCCTTGGCTGCCGCCTTCCCCACAAATGAATCCTGCACCGCTGTCTTGTAAACGTTCGACTCGGCCCAGCTGCTAATATCGAGGCGCCTGTCTCTTTCCCAGGTGGCTAAGGCACTGTGGGTGGAATCGGCCAATTGGATGAGCTGATCGGTGATCGCCTGCTCCAAATCAGTTTTTGAATTATAATACGAAGCCCCGGTCAGCGCCGCCATTCCCACGATGATAAGCCCCAGGACCGGAAAAAGCAGCCGGTTTCGCAGGTTCCATTTCATCCCTCTTCCCTCCTTGTTGCTTTTTGGTCTTTACACTTCCCTTGCCCATCCCGGAGCCCGGGATGGGCAAGCGCTTCATCATTCTATGACTTTTGCCGCCTGGAGCACCTCATAGGGAATTTCGATCCCTAGTTTTTGGGCTGTGGTCGCATTAACATAAAAAACAGGGTTGGGGTCCACCTTGACCGGAACATCCTTTACCGCTTTCCCATCGATTAAAACCTCGGCCACAGATTCAGCCAACATATAGCCAAGGGTTTCGTCATCGGCCACAAAGCCGCCCAGGGCTCCATCCTTAACTGGACCGGAAGAAAATGATAAAACCGGAGTGTCGCCTGCAGCCGCTATGATGTCCTTGGTGTTGTCAATGACAACGGCCTGATTCCCTATAATAACCAAGGATACGCCTTGCCCCTGCTCTTTGACCGCCGCTACCGCCTCCTTTTTTGATTGAACGCCTTTTTCGCGGTACTCGACCCCGAGAGAGCTGCAGACTTCTTTCGTACCTTCCCTATCTATAGCTGCCGAGGGATGGCCTGTTTCGTAGAGAAGGAGCACTGATTTCATATCCGGGACGATAGCCTGGAAAGTTTCAAACTGAGTGGCCACCGGCAAAAAGTAGGTTACTCCCGTGATGTGACCCTCCGGCGCATCCATGTTTTTGAGGGCGCCCAGCTCCACCGGATTGTTGCACGCGCCGATAAATGTCGGGATTGAAGGAGGGTTCTGTCCCAGCCATTTTGCTCCGTTCGAACGAAGAATCACCATTCCGTCCTTTTCTTCGTGAAATTTTTCAACAAGTGCGGCAAGGTCATCGAGGGAGCCAAGTTCTTTATGATAGGAAACGGAAATGTCCCCTGATACATCTTTTATGCCTTTATCAAAACCTTTGGTCACTCTTTTCGCCATGCCCGAAGCTCCAACCCAGGCAACCCCGATTTCAGCGGCACCGGCAAAACCCGCGCCGAAAACAAAAAATACTGCGCAAATAAAACAACAAACTGATTTGACGGAAAATTTCATGTTCCCCTCCTTTGCAAAACTTATGCTTTTGAAAATAATCTGTAAAGCAGGCGTTTCCAGAAAACACTCCTTTACGAAGCTTCTCACTTTATATCGGCCCGGACGGGTTGAAACTTGAGAAAAATTTCCACGCTGGCATGGTACCTTTTTGCGCCTTCTCGAAGATCCTCGGCATGCAGAGCATGTCGGGAACGTCTTCGTGGTTAGAACAAAAAGATAAACCACGAAGAACAAGAAGAACACGAAAACGCCGATTTGAAAACAGCAGTCGATAAGAGGCGGGGGCGAGGGGTTGGCTGAGGGAGATTCATCGTCCATTAATTTTTGATGAGATCGTAAAAAGTACCATCCCGGCTTATCGGCGTCGGGGTCGGAATCGGTATCGGGG
>CAYXDR010000457.1:0-2717 GCA_964463515.1 uncultured Desulfobacteraceae bacterium
TGTATCAGCTCAATAAATAGGGGAACAGAATCTGGTGTCAACCTCAAAAAGGGGTAACCGCCCGTTAATGGGTCCGACGTTTCGCGCCGAACGCATCGGAGCACGGGGTGAGGAGCCAGACTGGCGAACGAAGTGTAGTCCATAAACCCCATCGGGGACAGACACGCCACGGCCGCCCGGGCAACACCCTAACCCCCGATGGCGAACTCCTTACCCGAGCCCCGGGTACGTGATGATTTGGCCTATAGTTGAGCGCCCCCCCTTGGAGGTGATTACAAGGGGGGGGTCACCAGGTCGGAGAGAAGATAGGATTTCTATGGGCCTTGGCCCCAGGAGGCTCCCAAGTTCAGAGCGAGAGCTCTTTGGGTGATAATGTCAGCCAGATTGGGTATCCGGCCGGTGCCGGTGATTCGATCATTGAGGTAGTCGAGGAAACTGATTCCCAGTTTTCTGGTTGTAGCCGACAGAGATGTGAAGGTGTCCCAGGCCTTGGTTCCATCCGGGACTCTTGTACCGAAGCTGACCACACGTTTGCGGACCCTGCCTCGGGCGGAGAGTTCCGCGTCGTTATTGTGGAGGGGCAGCTCGGGATGATCCAGCACGAGCAGGAGAAATTGTTTTTTGGCCTTTGTTTTGGCGATTCTCTGGTCGAGTGCGTCATAGCCGGTGGTGGAGGAGAAGATCTCATCGAAGAGAGAGTCGAGCCTGATTCGTTCGCTATCCGATGGCGCCTGCCGGTATTCCAGGAGCTGTCGATAGTAGTCCCAGTAGGTTTTGAGGAAGGCGTCGAGCAGTTTGCGATGGTGGCTTATGAAAGGGTCGAGCTTCTTGTAGTGCCTGCCGTCATGCACCCAACACAGGGCAAGTTGTTGGGTGATCAATTTGAACTGGGGTGCATCGTCACACAACAGCACCTTGACGATGGGAAATTCCATGATGGCGTTATAGGCGGCGATGGCAGCGGCATCCAGGATGTGGGAGCGGTGTTGAGGTCCGATTTGAGGAAGGCATTGGTCCAGAAGGTTGAGGAAATCGGGCTCATCGAAGGTTTGGTCAAGGGGCAAAGTGCGTAATTGTTGAACCACAGCTTTGGGGAGCTTGAAAATATCAATATAGCCGAAAGCTTCCTCGTTGAGCAGGAAGTCTCTGGGGGCGAAGTTTTTAAGCACATCCAGGACGGTCAATCGGTCTTTGCGGGGGGTGGTAAAATAGGCTGTATAGAAGGGGTTGCAAACGATATGGCAAAACTGATTTTGACCGTTTACCCGTGTTGAGGTGTCATCGATATTTTGCCACGGGGTGCTGTTGAGCCCGGCTTCATAGAGGGCATCTTTTTCGGCATGAAACGTGTCGTGGTTTTTGATCAGCATCTCGGAGACTTTACCGGCTGATATATTTATCTCGGCATCTTCAAGGAGATCGAGGATATTTTGTTCGGTGATATTTGAGCCATAGTAGAGTTTAGGAACCAAGGCCTTCAGGCCGGGCCCGAACTCTCCGTCGTAGCCGGGCGGCAGAGGGGCCAGATAGGTTTTGTTGAGGGAGGGGGAGTAGTATTTTTCTTTCAGGAAAAGCGTGTTGTATGCTTTGAAGATGACATCCTGCACCACCACCGGTTGATAGCCTTTGAACCTTGCGTCTTCGGGAAGAATGGCGGGGTCCACCTTGCAGACCTGACGGTTATGGGTCTTGATGCGATCTTTCTTTGATTTTTTGTTTCGCTTCTTCCGCTTTTTCCGTTCTTCTTCAGACGAGAAGTTCTTTTTTCCGGCAGGTTTTGTGGAAGGTTTGATGTCGGGCTTTCCCTGTTCGCCTTTAAGGCGGCGGAGTTCATCGCGAAGTTGCTGGTTGATCCTTTTGAGTTCCTGGATTTCTTGATAATGTGCTTCGATCAGGTTGAGCAGCTTGCGGATAAAATTCCGTGCGCTTTCGAGGTCTATGATGGCGCTTATGTCGAAGTCTTTCAGCAAGGGGCTGCCTCCATGCAGAGTTTCCGGCGGAAGTCCTTTCCCAGCGGATAAAGATAGACAGCCTTTTTCGGCAGAATCGCTTTTTGGGACTTGCTGAGCTTTCCGCGACCCGTAGTCTCGCCGGCGAGCTTCCAATTATCAGCCTTGTAGCAGGTGCCTCGGAAGCGCTGGGTATCAACGAATGTCTCAAGGAGATGAACCGGGTGGGCATAGATCTTTTCCCAATCCGTCGATATGCAACGGCGGTTGAGGGCCAACAAATGAGAAGCCAGATGCGGGACCTGAATCCACGGCAGAATCAGAAATCGACTTTGATAGGCGATTAAATGGAGGTTGTTCTTGCGGGTCGTTACATCCCACCCGATAAATCGGTCCCGAGCTCCGATGTACCACGGGGCGGAAGACCACAGCAAACAAGCGATCGGCCTGCCATGGGAAAAGGCTACATACTTGAGGTGCTCTCCGACAGGTTGGGTGTAACCCAGGTAGTGGTGCTCGTTGATCAGACTGTTACAAAGCTTCTCCTCCGGAGTCCTGCGGACTTGCTTGAGATTGATGGGGGAAAGTGCATCGATGGAGCCATGGATCGGTGTTTGATCAACTGCGACTCGGTGGGGTGGTTTGCGGTTCGCCAAGGGATTGGAAAGCTTGCATTTGGGCGGAGGCAATTGAATCCACCCCTTGGATTCGAGGAGCAACAGCAAGCTACGGCACACCATATCTTTGAGGGCGCCATTGGCTTGTCGC
>CAYXDR010000458.1:0-2714 GCA_964463515.1 uncultured Desulfobacteraceae bacterium
TGAAGACATCTGTGGAAAAAAAACAGAGGCGGTCTCCATCGTTGATGCTGCAGGAAGATAACCTTTCTGATCATCCTGCTGTGCAGATCACCGACACCATACTCAACACAGCCGTGTTTGAACGGGCGAGCGATATTCACATTGAACCAAAGGAAACAAGGGCCGAGGTAAGGTTCCGTATAGACGGGGACCTTCGGCATGCATTCACGCTCAAACATAAGACCGCAAAAATGGTGATCTCGAGGTTGAAGGCGCAAAGCGGTATGGATATTTCGGAAAAAAGGAAACCGCAGGATGGCGGGTTTATGACCACTGTGGACAATCGAGTTTTCAACTTCAGGCTCTCCACAACATCCACTCCCTACGGTGAAAGCCTCGTCATGAGGCTGCTGGAACCTTACGCTGCCGCCAGAAGTCTTGAAGATCTCGGCATGTCCGAAAAGCAGATCGAAACGATGATTAACGCTGCCGGCCACCCCAGCGGTATGATACTGATAGTTGGAACCACCGGTTCCGGAAAGACGACCACCATTTACAGCTTCCTTCATGCGGTTGATCACAAAAAACGCAGCATCATGTCCGTGGAAGACCCTGTTGAGTATCGGATTCCTTTCGTGAATCAGCAGCAGGTTAATGATAAGGGCGGTGTCACATTTGATGCATTATTAAAAGCTTCTGTCAGGCAGGATCCAGACGTATTGTTCATGGGAGAGATCCGTGACGCTTTTTCAGCCAAAATGGCTCTGGATTTCGCCAGCACGGGGCACCTCACCATTTCAACTCTTCACACCTCCAATGCGACGACCGCCATTTTTAGGCTCCAGCGGCTGGGTATCGATCGCGGAACAATGGCCGATACCGTTATCGCTGTCGTAGCCCAGAAGCTGCTCAAGAAACTTTGCCCCCACTGTAAACAGAGGGTCCCGATCTCACCGGCGGAAATCGAAATGTTCAAGCCTTTTACGAGGGATGTTCCCTCGCTCGTAGCCCGGCCGGTTGGTTGCCCGGAATGTAACAACACCGGATATTTGGGCAGGGAAGGGGTTTTCGAGGTCCTTGAATTCAAAGATCAAATCGCCGAGATGGTGCGTGCGGGTAAGCCCATCGCTGAAATCAGGTCATTTTCCAAAAGCCGCGGTGATTTTCTTATCGGCACTCATGCCATCGACAAGGTCAGGAATTTTGTGTTTACCCCTGCAGAAGTCTTTAAAAAAGCACTGGTTGAGGAAGACATCCAGCCGGGTGCTGCTGAAATTAAAAAACAGGCGGGGGAAAAGGCTGGTATCGGCGCTGCAAGTGCTTCGGCACCGGCCGTACTGCTTGTTGAGGACGACAAGGACAGCCGTAATCTCCTGGTCCGCTTCCTGGAAGCCGACGGCTATAAGGTGAGCGCATGTCAAGACGGAATAGAGGCCTTGCTTGCGCTCGGAAAACAGGACTTCGCGCTGATTGTATCCGATATCAACATGCCGAATCTCGATGGGTTCAAACTACTTGAGATGATCAATCAGAAAGGTCTAGCCGTTCCGGTGATTTTCCTGACATCGAGAACAGATCGACATGACGAGACAAAAGGACTGGAACTTGGCGCGGCAGACTACATAAAGAAGCCGGTCAAAAAGGAAATGCTGAGGTTGAGGGTGAGGACAATACTTGAAGGGAGGCAAAAAGCATGAACAAAGAGCCTCTAACCACGAGCCGGTGTGAGCGGTGCGGCCGGCCTGTCGAATCCGACCGCGTTTTTTGTGCTCAATGCATGATTGAAGAGGCGGAGGAACGCATCCCGGACAAGGCGGAGTCACTATCCTCACTGCCCGTGCGGCTGCAGAGCGGGAAGGGGACCGTGATTAGGGTGATAATCCTATTGTTCTGTCTGGCTGTTATAACCTTTCAGATGCCGAAATTGTTCGCTTCCTTCAAGGCGGAAAAGCCATTGCGGCTGGGCACCTACGAAACAGACGCAAAAACCGATCGATGCATAGCTAATTTATGGCACCTGGCAAGGCTGCTCCAGGATAATGGACGGATCGACGATGAAGTTGTTTGCCCCGCCAGCGGAAAACCTTATATCGTCACCAGAGAAGGGGCCGATTTCGTGGCGCGTTGCCCGGAACCTTCAGCTCATGGCTTCAGGGAGATCCGTGCCTCTACAAGTTCTCCGCGGCCGAAGGTCATACCCGGTAGTAGCCGCGATACCAGGAAATAAAATTCCGAATCCCTTTCCTTAGAGGCGTGGAAGGTTCGAAATCGAGCAGTTGGGTGGACCGGGATATTTCCGCGGAGGTCATATCCACATCCCCCGGCTGCATGGGAAGCATACGCTTTTCCGCTTTGATCCCCAGCTCGTCTTCGATCACTTGTATAAAATCCAATAGTTCGACAGGGTTGGAGTTTCCGAGATTGTAGATTTCGTAACGGGCCGGTTTGTCTATCGCAGCGATTGTGCCGTCGATTATATCGTCTATATAGGTGAAGTCGCGCTTCATGCGCCCGTAGTTGAAAACATCTATGGGCCTTTGATTCAGTATCGCCTCGGTGAAAAGAAAGAGGGCCATGTCCGGCCTTCCCCACGGCCCATATACTGTAAAGTACCTCAGCCCCGTGCAGTTTATGTTGTAGAGGTGGCTGTAGGCGTGCGCCATCAATTCATTGGCTTTCTTGGTCGCTGCATATAATGATATAGGGCCGTCTGTCCGCTCCTCCACGCTGAAAGG
>CAYXDR010000459.1:0-2713 GCA_964463515.1 uncultured Desulfobacteraceae bacterium
TCTGTTATTGGGGAACGACCGAACTCGGCCTGACTATGACCGGCGTGGCCAACGCTTTGAGGATTTCAGTATCGACAGCCGGCATCGCCGCCAAAAGAGGCGAACAGATTGCCATCGAACACGGGTACTCACTTATGGATCGACTTGATACGTCCACTAAGAATATAAAAATATAAAGGACGTCCCTACACCTGGGGGTTGACATCAATAGAGCAGGGACATAAACTTAACAAATATGTTAAGAAACTATTCCTGAGGTGCACTGGGTTGGCGACGGATCTTGCCTTGCTTAAAAACAAGCTCTTCTTCACCGTTCAGGACGTAGCTGCTGCGAAGGGTTCCGGTTTGGCTTCGGCATATGTTCTGTGCAGCCGCTACGTTCAAAGGGGCTATTTTATCAGAGTCAAGAGAGATTTCTACGTACACGCCGATACCTGGAATCGCTACGGCTTTTTGGACTTTCTCAAGCTCGCAAACTTCCTTCAGGTCCCATCATACATATCCTTCACCACTGCCTTGGAGTATCACGGACTGACAACCCAAGTCCAAAGAAACTGGTATGAGTGTGTCACAACCCGCCGTTCCAACAGCTTTGCACCCCTTGGCGTAACATTTCTCTATCATAAGCTCAATGACCGCCTTTACTTCGGGTACGAACGTATTGACGGGATTTTCGTCGCAGCACCTGAAAAGGCGGTTCTGGATTCCGCTTATCTTGAAGTTCGCGGGGTCAATGCAACGGACTGGGATGCCGTCAGCTTCGATAAAATGGATAAAGACAGAATGAGAGAATGGATAGTCCCTTTTCCAAACCAATTCAAACGTAAGATAGCGGAAAAATGCAAAATCTGATTGCCCAGGAACAGTTTGAAATGGAAGTCCTTGACCGCTTGAACAGCATGCGTCTTCTGCCGGCTCTCACGTTCGGTGGCGGAACCATGCTCCGCCTATGTCACGGCCTGGATCGCTATTCCGTGGATCTCGATTTTTGGCTTGTGGATCCGTTGCATGCCGAAACACTCTTTGCTGAGTTAAAGACATACCTTGCCCGCTTCTACACGCTAAGAGATACGGCATTCAATCACTACTCCCTGCTCTTTGAGCTGGGGAGCCCCTCTTACCCGCGAAACCTCAAAATAGAGATCCGAAAGGATCCGGGCCGGCCGGACACCGAACCGGCCATCGCATACTCACCCCATTCCAATCGCCAGGTACTGCTGCGCTCCATGACCCTCAACCAGATGATGATTCTGAAAACCCGCGCCTTGCTTGATCGTGCGGAAATCAGGGATGCCTACGACATGGAGTTCATGGTGAAGCGAGGTATCCCGCTCCCAGCCGGCGTGGATGTACCGGAAAGGTTACTTCAAGTTATTAATAATTTTTCAAAAACCGATTACAGTTCCAAGTTGGGCTCCCTATTGGAACCTGAAAAGCGTATTTACTATCGCGAACGGAACTTCAGAATACTTATAAACGCAGTTCATCAACGCTTATCGTAAGGCCGGACGACATTCCGCCGGTTGAACCGCATAACCTATACGGTCCACAATTGGTGCATACCGGTTCAACCTTATCGGGGGGGTTAGTTCGAAGTGCAGGCCCGGCTGGGCTGCTGTTGGTTCACTCGGTAAATCTCAGGAATGCTTTTTCGATCAGTTGCCGGCGATAGCGTCAATCCAAACATTGGTGTCGATCAAGTTTCTCATGAACGGGCGTTCACTCAGAGCGAATCTCTCGTTGCCATTTTGCGGCATCAAGATCCGTTTTTAACGTTCCGAGCAATCCACCGATCTTCCTCGCATCCGGCTTGCCCCATGTGGTCCGCCTTGTCGTTACTGCCTATCCCCGCCTCAGCGAGTGCCTGTTCGGCCTCGTCAAAAAGCTGTTTTGATGAACTATGACGAATATACGAAACTCCGGGAGTTGGCCTCAGAGGCCACGGGTCGTAGGGCCTCGGATGCCCTGGCCCGGATAAGGGCGAGCGTCCGTGAAGCGGCTGTTCCGGAATCTATAATCGGTGGAGTCATTGATGAGGTTCGCTCTCGTTGAAGAAAATTGTTGTGGACACCAACACCCTGGTCTCGGCCATCGGTTGGACCGGTTTCCCGCAGAGATTGTTGGAAGCTTGTTGGCAGGGCAGGCTATTGCTTTACGTCAGCCCGCCTAACCAATTAAGAAAAGAAAGCTATTGCGAAAGCCTTTTATCTGGAGGATCCCGTTGTTTGACTGGTTCTGCGTGTTGATTTCTCTGCCAGACGAATCAAAGACCGCAACGCCTCATTGACGGCTTCCTCAGTAGAGAATACTTCCGCAACATCCGGGCTCAGCAGTACGAGATTGGTACCTTTAGTGTATTCTTCGAAATATTTAGCGCGGGTTCCCTTCCCAAGATCTTCACGTTTATACTCAGGACGGAGTTCATTGGGCGTTTCATCCTTCCTCATAGATTAACCTTTCTTCCCGGCTCATCAGACGCGCGCTGATGATTCTTGTTCGGTCCTGCCGTTCCGTGTGGGAGAGGACAACAAGCCGTCCATACAGAGACAGGCCAAAAGTCAGATGCCTTTCTTCCCTTTCAGAATGGTCAGGATCATCGAACGTTATAGCCAAAGGATCTCCAAACACAGTAGCCGCTTCCTGAAAGGTGACTCCGTGTTTTCGGGCGTTGGCAACAGCCTTTTTTGGATCCCATTCAAATCGCACCTTCACT
>CAYXDR010000460.1:0-2711 GCA_964463515.1 uncultured Desulfobacteraceae bacterium
CCGACGCCGATAAAGCGGAGATTGTACTTTTTACGGCTTCATCATTATTTTGCTGCGCCGTCATTTCTGGATACCAATATATTGTTTAAGACAGATTCATTAAAATAGCAACACCGCCTCCAACGAATTTCCGGTTTGACCTTGAAAATCCAGGTATTGCAGTGTATAAATTTGACGAGGTCGTAAAAAGTCAAAATAACGATGCCCTTCGGAGTGGATATCCAGACTTGACCCGGAAACCATTTCGATTCCGATACCAATAGCGGCGCCGATAAGGCGGGAAAGGTTCATGAGGCCGACAAATGCCCCAGACAAGGTTTTCTCCGATCATTGCACTTTTATTTTTCCCCCTCATTGCGGCACTGCTGATGCCGCAGGAGGCAATCGGCGAACCTCAGCGAGTCCAACAGACGCAAACCGAAAATGAATTTGAAAATTTTCGCTCCTACGGGATAAATGACAAAAATCTCGCTGCTGAAAAAAGGACCGTCAAACCTCATGAAACCCTTTCAAGGATATTGAAAGCTGTCTCCATCCCTTCTTCGACAATTGACACCATTGCCAAAAAAGCAAATGGTGTTTTTGATCTGAAGTCAATTAAGGCAGATGCAAAATATTTAATATTGAGATCTAGCCCAAATAAAATCCCTCAATACATCATATATTATCATAATGAAGTTAGTTTTATTGTATTTAGACTTCAAGAGCCGATATCTGTTTTTAAGGGGGAAAAGGAGACCAATACCGAGCTGGTAGCTGCAGGAGGCATGATTAACCGTTCCCTCTGGGAGTCAATCCAGGCGGCTGGCTGTAATCTTTCGCTCGTAAAGCGTCTGTCTGATTTGTATTCGTGGGCAGTGGACTTCCACCACCTTCAGCGTGGAGACCGATTCGCAGTGGTTTACGAAAGGCGGGTTACAGGTGACAGGCCAGTGGGTATCAACCAGGTTTCGGCCGCCTGTTTTACGCATCGGAACCGTGATTTTTACGTTTTCCAGTACCGTTCAGAAAAGGGCACGGGATATTACGATGAAAACGGAAACGGCATCAGGAGAACATTTCTCAAGGCCCCTCTTAAATACACCTGTATAACCTCAAAATTCAGCCCGGGACGGCTGCACCCTGTTCTTAACTATTCGCGCCCTCACCTGGGAACTGATTTTGCGGCACCAGAAGGAACACCGGTCATGTCGGTAGGAGATGGTCAAGTTCTGGAATCCCGGTATCACAAGGAGTTGGGAAATCATATAAAAATACGACACGACGGGGTTTATTGTACGCAGTACCTTCACTTGTCTCGTTTCGCCCAGGGTATAAAACCGGGTGTCCATTTAAAACAGGGCCAAATTATCGGTTATGTTGGAAAAACCGGCATTGCAACCGGCCCCCACCTTGAATTTAGGCTGTGGAAAAATGGTAAAGCGGTGGATATTTTCAAGGAAAACCTCCCTGCATCGCAATCGCTAGAAGGCAAGGACAAGAAACGATTTTTGCATGAAATAGCTTCTTTAAAACAAGATTTAGACGAACTTAAGAATAATAATGAAACACCTGTAAAACTGACTTACCTTAAACGAACAACAACTTTCAATAATAATTCCGTTTCCGAAACTAATCTAACTCCAGCACAGGTCCGATGGTAATCGTCACTCTCCGGTTCAGCTTCCTGCCGGAAGGAGTGTCGTTTGTTGATACAGGCTCGTAATATGACTTGCCGACCGGCTCCAGCCTGGAAGGAGTCAACCCAATTCGGTGCTGGAAGAAACGAACGACCGCACAGGCTCTTGCTGCGGAAAGCTCCCAATTGGTGGGATATTTTTTTCGGTACTCGTTTTTTATGGGTATATTGTCCGTATGGCCAACCACCCTGATCACCCGGTTGTCTATTGTCTTAATCACCTCGCCTACCTTCCGGAGCACTCCCTCACCTTCTGGAGTAATGCCTGCCTTGCCTGCAGGAAACAGAATGCTGTCCACGACCTCAAGGGTAATCATATCTTTTATCTGCTCTATTTTTACCTCCTTGCGGTCCAGTTCCCTGCGAAGATCGAAAACCAGCGTTTCGTATGTTTTTTGGACGGACTCTATCTCGCGCTCTTTGTTCATCGCCTGTTTCCGCAGTTCCACGGTTTCTTGTCTCAGGCTTTCTATTGTGCTGGATGTATCCATTATTTTTTCTTCAAGCCGACGGTATGCCCCCTGGGTCTCATCAAGTTTGGCCTCCAGTTCGGCTATTGTCCTGTCTTTTTCCCCACAGGCGGACTGCAGCCCGGCCAATTGCCTTTCCGATCGCCCCTGAAGTTCGGAAAGCCGCTTCTCTAATTCGTTTGTACGGGCTTCGGAATTCCGTAGCTCTGCGACAGCTGCATCGATTTTGGCCCTCGCACCGGTGAGTTCTTTTTGCAGCTCCATGCCGTCCTTTCGGCAACGCTCATGGTCTTGGCCAAGAGAGGAAAGAGCCTGCCTGCATTCACTGAGATCATTTTCAACCTCAGCCATACGCACTTCAAGCAATTTATTTCCCTCACGAAAAGTCGCAGTTTCTTTTCGCTTCTTTTCAAGTGCGGCCTCTAAAGCCGACCGCGCCTCCTGCCCCGCCTCCACCTCGGCCAGGGTGCGGTCAAGCTTGCCTTTGACTGTTCTGTATTCTTCCTCCCGCCCCTGAAGTTCGGAAAGCCGCTTCTCTAATTCGTTTGTACGGGCTTCGGAAT
>CAYXDR010000461.1:0-2705 GCA_964463515.1 uncultured Desulfobacteraceae bacterium
ATAGCGACCCCGACCCCGAGGGACATCGTTATTTTGACTTTTTACGATACCATCATTTGTGATGGCCTTGAAAAAACCGTCACCCCGTTGGAGAACGGGGTCCAGGTTTTCTGCAACGATCTGGAAATACAGGATTCCGGCCTGCGCCGGAATGACGGCTTGAGGACTTTTACGAGGCCATCATTTATCCGATTCACAAGGAAACATCGCCTATTTTTTAAAAAGTGCCTCCAGCGCCATTTTCGCTTCCTTGGTGCGATTGTCCCCTGAGGGCTGCAGGCCTCTTGGTGAAAAAAATTCGCAGGAATTGGCCCTCTCGTTGTCAACGACCCGCTCTGCCGACACTTCGCGACATTCGTTGTAGGCAGCAGGGTCGAAAAATGCGCACTGCCTGCAGCACCGCAGATCTCTACCGCAGCCGGGGCATTCGTCGCTCTTTCTGACTGGTCCGAAAATTTCTATCTTTTCACCGCAGAACACGCATTTCATCTCCATACAAACCTCCGATCCAGGTTTTGACAATATCAGGAACACAATATAGAATTCTTGTTTGATGGTTGGAGGACTTCCTGCCACGCCGTCAAAAACTATCGAAGAGGCTGTGCATGGATAATGACTATATCCCCCTTGAGCTTATCGATCACACCGCGGACATGGGTATCATAGCCCGTGGGCGTAGCTTGAAATCCCTTTTCAGCAATGCAGCATTAGGCCTCATGCAGCTCATCGTGTTCAGCACGGAGGAAAAAGGCACAGAAACCATGCCGGTTAGACTCGAAGGCTGCGATCAAACAGACCTCTTCGTGAAATGGCTCGGGGAGATCCTGTATCTCCTGCAGGGCGAAGACATGGTGACAGTCGACGTCCGCCTGAAAACTCTTTCCACAGTCAAGCTGGAGGCAGAAGTTGTCGCAACAGGATTCGATCCCGGCCGTCATGACGTGAAACTGGATGTAAAAGCTGTAACATACCATCAAAGCATGGTCTGGAATGACGGCACCCTCTGGATGGGGCGCGTGATCCTGGACCTGTAGAGCAGAACTTGACCAGCCGAAAGCTCAACCTTATGCGGGAGATGGACTTTCGGCGACGATAACAGGAAAACCATGAACATCCACATGGAAAAAATGGACGCCTACCGCTGGCTCATACCCCGGACCGGGAACATGCGTGTGCCGGGAATCGTATTTTCAAACGAGGACCTCATCGGTTCCCTGGCGGAAGACCAATGCCTGGTGCAGGTGGCAAACGTTGCTATGCTTCCGGGAATACTTGAAGCAAGCCTGGCAATGCCTGACATCCACTGGGGCTACGGTTTCCCCATTGGCGGCGTAGCGGCTTTCGACAGCGAAGAAGGCATTGTGTCGCCGGGCGGAGTCGGCTACGACATCAACTGCGGATGCCGCCTGATGGCCACAGGCTTCGCGGTTTCCGAAACAGCCGGCGCCGTCAAGGACATGACAGAGGCGCTTTTCACCGGTATACCGGCCGGCGTTGGGTCCAAGGGTTCAATCCGCCTGAACAAATCACAGCAGGCGGCCGTAGCCCTGGAAGGGGCCGCATGGGCCGTAAAAAACGGCTTTGGAAACCCGCAAGACCTGGAATACACCGAAGACCGCGGTACAATGCCGGGAGCCGATCCATCGGTGCTCAGCGAGCGAGCCATCAAGAGGGGCCGGGATCAACTGGGCTCTCTCGGCTCAGGAAACCATTTCATAGAAATCCAGGCCGTTGACACGGTCTATGATACCCGGGCAGCCCGCTCTTTCGGACTTTGGGAAGGCCAGGTAACAGTCCTGATTCACACCGGTTCCAGGGGCTTCGGACACCAGATATGTGATGATTTCCTCAAAGAGATGACCTCCAGGGCCGGCCGAGGCGGGCTACCGTTCAGTCTTCCGGACCGCCAGCTTGCCTGCTCCCCGATAAAATCGGATCAGGGGCGTCGGTACCTGTCGGCCATGGCCTGTGCCGCCAATTACGCATGGGCCAACCGCCAAATCCTGATGCACCGGGTTCGCGAAATCCTCGGGGCCTGTCTCGGGGTTGACGCCGAACATCAGGATTTCAGGCTCATCTATGACGTCAGCCATAATATTGCAAAAAAGGAAACGCACACCGCCGGCGGCCGGAGCCGCGCCGTTTATGTCCATCGCAAAGGAGCCACCAGGGCTTTCCCGCCCGGGCACCCTTCCCTGCCCTCACGGTATAGCAGTGCAGGCCAGCCTGTTCTGATACCCGGGGACATGGGCACGGAAAGCTACGTGCTGGCCGGCACCCCCGAAGCGATGAACCTCAGTTTCGGGTCCTGCTGCCACGGGGCGGGCCGGGTTTTAAGCCGAACACAAGCAGTAAAACAAGCCAGGGGCCGCTCTATAGGCAATGAACTTGAAGCCTTCGGCATCGTAGCCCGCTCGCACGGCAAAAGAACCCTCGAGGAGGAAATGCCCGACAGCCGCCTGCCCGTCGTTCTGCTCGACAAGGCCCGGGCTGCCGAGGTTGAGGGAAGATACGCCGACGCCGTCGAGCTGATGCGGCGATCGACCGCCGGGGCGGTCGACAACCCCGCCTTGCGCCTCTACACCGGCGACCTGGCCGCGGCGGCCGGCTCGCCGGAGTTCGCGGCCGTCGCCCGGGAGTCCTGGGCGGCCGCCCGGCGACTCGCCGCGACCTGGACGTTGGTCGACCGGGCGGTCGCCCACCTG
>CAYXDR010000462.1:0-2699 GCA_964463515.1 uncultured Desulfobacteraceae bacterium
TAGCGACCCCGACCCCGAAGGACATCGTTATTTTGACTTTTTACGGTTTCATCAATAATTAATCGATCATGAATTCCGCGCCGGCATCCATATCGTGGGAAGCGGATGCCGGTGCACTTATTTCAGTTGACGGAATCAAGAGCAGCATGGTAGGCACTGATTTCAAACACTGGACTGTTGTGGACGGTTTTCTGGTATTCCTCAATTTTTCTCGAAATTTCCTCTATCGGCTCCTTGACCATCATTTTTTCCCTGTTGGTAAAAGTGACGACAGTATCCGGGGCCTCCAGCATGGACTGAATTTTGTCTACATTAATGTATATTGCCGAATTATCAAGCCTGGTAAGTTGAATCATTTCTAACCCCTTTCTGCAAAAAATAAATACATATCAAAAAAATATATACACTAAAACTGTTACCACTTTTAACGTTTTATATTAATCAACTCTGCAAGAACTTCATCGCTCGTGGAAATAACCTTGGAATTGGCCTGGAACGAACGCTGGGTTGTAATCATCTTTACAAATTCCTTTGCCAAATCAACGTTGGACATTTCAAGGGAGCTGGATGCGATCGAGCCCATACCACCGCTGCCTGCTACTCCCACGTTGGCCTGCCCGGAAGCCAGTGTTTCGCCATAAAGATTCCCCCCCATCTTCCGAAGCCCGGAGTAGTTACTGAAGTCGGCCAGAGCGATCTTGTAAAGGGATACGAGCTGCCCGTTGGAATAGGAAGCCACGACCTCTCCTTCCTCGCTCACGGAGACTCCCTGAAGGGAGCCGGCGGGGTACCCGTCGCGTGTCTGGCTGAGGGTGGTCGATTCCGAAGCGTAACCCGTGAGGGTCCCGTCTCCTGTTTCCTCACCGTAGATGTCCCATGCAACTTCCTGTGTTTCCCCGCTGTCGAGCGTCAAGGTCACCTTTGGATCCAATCCCTCTTCCAGATCGCCGTTTTCGTCAAAAGTCACGCTGGCAACATCGAGCGCGGCGGTTCCGGCGTCAGCCGGTATGCTTGCCGAGACATCCCACTGGCCAGCGGTTGCGGTCTTTTCAAAATCCAGGGTCAGTCCTATGGCGTTTCCAAGGGAGTCATATACGGTAACAGTTGTGGAATAGGTATCGTCTTCGGCGGCACCCGCGTCGAGATTCATCCCGACATTCATATTAGCTGTGGCCTTGGGCGAGTTTCCGGTGCTGGGAATCGAAATATCGGTAATTTTACCCGCTTTTCCTTCATCGTCCAGTTCATATCCCTGGACGACATATCCATCCGGGTTCACCAAGTTTGAGTTCTTGTCGAACTTGAAATTCCCCGCTCGAGTATAATAGGTCTCTCCATCTGATCCACCCACCATGAAAAGCCCCTGGCCGTCTATGGCCAGGTCGGTGACGTTTCCCGTGGACTCCAACGTCCCTGACGACCACTGGGACCTCACCTCCGTGGTTGTCACCCCCCGGCCTATCTGGGAGCCGCCCATACCGCCTATTGACTGGCTCAATACGTTTGCAAAGGAAATATTTGAACTCTTGAAACCGGTCGTACCCATATTCGCAATGTTATCCCCGACGACGCTCATTGCATTGGTATTGGCATTAATACCTGATATTCCTGAATATAATGACCCTATCATTTTTTATCCTCCTTGTGCTGGCACCACAAATTTATATGCGTCCGACCGGTTACACCGGATCCCTGACTTCAATAATTTCACCCAGGCCTATGGTTTTGCTTCCCAGTTTCACGACCGCTTCGCCGCCTTCAAAGGAAACTCCCGTAACAGTACCCAGCGAATAGCACTCGGCTTCTACAGTCTGTTCGTCCAGCCCGACACCGTAAACCTGGTATTCGTATATACCAGGGGGAACCTGCATTCCCTGGTCGTCTCTGCCGTCCCATGAAAGGCTGTTTTCACCTGCAGGCATTCCTTCCAGATCGAACCTGCGAACAGTCGCTCCGGATGCATCGTAGACATCCACAAACACTCTTCCGGTCTGTTCCGCCATTTCGAAATTCATTTCCCCTCCCCCGGCACCGTCGATTACAACACTTGAATCAAGAGCTTTCACCTCTTTGCCTATAAACGAAACCGCCTGGGAATTGTTGAACGATTGCTGCGCCGAATAAATATCCGCCAGGTTTTCGTTCACGTTCGTCAGTTGCTCCAGAGAACTGAACTGGGCAAGCTGAGCAGTGAACTCGGTGCTTTCCATGGGGTTCAGCGGGTCCTGATACTGCAACTGGGTTACCAGGAGATTCAAAAAATCGCTTTTTCCGAGGACCTGTTCGGAATCCTTGCTCTGTGCGCCGTTATACCCGCTGTCTGCTGACATTGTGGAAGCATGTATCATTTTTTCCTCTCCACCTCCCGGGCTGAAAACAACCCAGGGGCTAGGCCGGCCTGGCTCACGCGAAAAAATCCACCCTGCCGCTGGCTGTGCCGGCTGTTTTCGCCTCTACTCCGTTCAGGTCATCAATGGAATTCACAGATGGTTTATAATCCCTGCTTATCCCGGCCTGGGCCTTGTTTCCCGCCGCACGCCTGTCCTTGGCCTTTCCGCCGGAAGCCTCCCCACCCGAAGAAAACGACCCTCCGAGCTGAACTTCGCATTTCTGAAGATCCACACCCTGCCGCTGCAGGTCGGCCCTTATCTGGTTCATGCTCTGTTCGATGGCCTCTTTTGCAGCGATGCCTTCTGTTA
>CAYXDR010000463.1:0-2687 GCA_964463515.1 uncultured Desulfobacteraceae bacterium
TTTTATTCTATTTTTCATTTATTTTTCTTTTTCCATAACAAGCGCCGCGTCCCAAGCCCCGCCCCCGTCCTCTCCTTTGGGGCCCCCACTTATTTTGAATGACTCCAATGGTGATGTTTATCTCGGGGATCTGGACGGCATGATCGAGCGGGGCTTCATCCGTGTTCTCGTGACATACTCCAAGACACATTATTTTGTGGAAAGAGGAAGTCAACTTGGAATTACACATGATTTGTTCAGTAGCTTTGAAACTTATATAAATAAAAAAATAAAAAATAAACAGAAAGGAATGAATGTCGTGTTTCTGCCTGTTGCCCGGAACAATCTTGTTAGGGCGTTGGTTGAAGGGCACGGGGATGTGGCCGCGGCCAATTTGACTATAACCCCTGAGCGGATGAAGCGGGTTGATTTTTCAGCACCCTTGTTCAGTAACATAAAGGAAATCGTAGTTACTGGCCGAGGGGCTCCACCTCTTTCAAGGACCGAGGACCTTTCTGGAAAAGAAGTATATGTCAGAAGATCCTCAAGCTTCTATGATAGTTTGCAAATTCTTAATAAAAAATTAAAAGAATTGGGTAAAGAACCGGTCAAGATCCGGTTCGCCCCTGAAGAACTGGAAGCAGAGGACATCCTTGAAATGGTGAATGCCGGGCTGGTGGATATTACCGTTGCAGACAGTCATATCGCTGAGTTCTGGAAAAAAATCTTTGATAATATCACCCTCCACTCGGATGCTGCCGTAAAAACAGGCAGGCGCATTGGAATGATGATCCGGAAAAACAGCCCCCGGCTCAAGTCCGAGTTGAATTCTTTTATCTCTCTTTACCCTGAAGGCTCCAAAGCAAGGAACCTGTTATTGTTCAAATATTTGAAAAACACTAAGTATGTCAGAGAGGCTACTTCACAAGAAGAAATGGCCAGGTTCGGTTCCTTGGTGGAACTTTTCCGGAAATACGGAAAAGAGTATGACTTGGACTATTTGTTTTCCATAGCCCAGGGATACCAGGAATCCAGGCTGGATCAAAGCGCCAGGAGCCCGGCTGGGGCCATCGGTGTGATGCAGCTGCTCGAGTCGACCGGGAAAGAAATGAATGTCGGAGACATCTACCAGGTTGAGCCCAATATCCATGCGGGGATAAAATATGTACGCTTTATGATGAACCATTACTACGCAAAAGAATCCATGGGCTCATTTAACAAGGCGCTTTTTGCGATAGCTTCCTATAACGCCGGACCGAGCCGGATCTCCAGGCTGCGCCGCAGGGCAGGTGCCAGGGGGCTCGACCCAAACAGGTGGTTCGGCAATGTGGAAGTAATCGCGGCGGAAAGCCTCGGTAGAGAGACGGTTAGGTATGTGAGCAACATTTATAAATACTATCTGGCCTATAAGATGGTGATGGAACAGGAAGAAATACGTAAGAAGGTGAAAAGGCAGCTCGCTGAGCCTCCCTCGTAAAGTTTACCGATAACGGTTTTGGACCGAAACCGGCGGGAAAGGCGGGGCCTTTACGGTGATTCAGGGAAAGGCTTGAATACTTCAGTGTCATCTGATAAATTGACCTTTACCTGCGTGGTACGGGGGTAGGTCTGCTCCCTTAATTCCAATAAAGCGGTATAGTGAATCCTGATTGCGGCCCATTGGGTTGGAAGGTGCTGATATGGCCAGGGATTGTTGCTGGAACTGCAAGTGGTACATAGCACGCGGGGACAACGAACCGGCCGTGCTTGCGGGTGCGGAATCCAATGTGTGCGTCTGCCCGGAAGGTGAGGGAGACGGGAAGAGCCCGGCCAAACCCTGTCCAACGCCTCCGGGTTATAAGTGCAGGCGATATTCGGAGCGTTTTTATTGACAATTCGTCAGGCCTGGGGGTTTTCCATGCCGATTTACGAGTACCGGTGCCTTTCGTGCGGCCGGAATTTCCAGTTGCTGATCCTGAACCACCTGGACGCGGAATTCGCTGCATGCCCGTCGTGTGGTTCCGGGGAGTTGAAAAAATTGATATCACGCACATCATACCACAGGTCCGAAAAGGACCGGCTGGAATCCTACAACCCGGCCCAGCCACAGGGTGACTGCTTTTACGCGGACACCCGCAATATCGGGCTGAGCGCGAAGAAGCGGGCCCAGCGGATGGGTGTTGATCTCGGCGGGGAGTTCGAATCCAAACTGGATAAGCTGAGGAGCGATCCCAGCCGCGTTTTTGACCGGGGAGATTGAAAACGGAAACGGGGACGGCCCCGAATAGAAAAAGAGTGGATTTATGTCAAAAGAAGGAGATGTCGTCCTGGTACATTACCAGGACAAACCAACCGTTTTCGCCCGGATCGAGTCGATCGAGGCGGACATAAAGAAAGACTGGTATCATGTGACCCTGCTTTTGCTCACATTGCCGATGCAGACTGTCACGTGGATTCTTCGCGAAGCTTACATAAACGGGGAGGGTTTTACCATGGGCGGTGTTCCGATGCGACTGGAACCGGTTGAATCCCCCCCGCCGGCCGCCGAAAAGGTCCGCGAAAAAAAGGAGCCGGCCGCTCCTCGGCGGCGCCAGGGCGAACCACGGGTCATTCCTTTCAAAAGGCCTGAATAAGGGGAGTTTGAATTTTGGGCACACTGGAGCGGTTTTTGATACGAGGCGTGCTTTCCCTGGTGTTTGCCGCACTGATCTCCCGTTTTTTCTTTCCGG
>CAYXDR010000464.1:0-1853 GCA_964463515.1 uncultured Desulfobacteraceae bacterium
TCCCATCGAGCTCAAACACATTTACCGTCAGTCCGATCAACATTTTATCGAACTCTTAAACCAGGTGCGAGACAACAGGCTCGACCCACAAACTCTGGATCGACTCAACGCCAGATACATCCCTGATTTTTCGCCCGGAGAAGACGAAGGCTACATCACCCTTTGCACTCATAACAACAGGGCTGACCTCATAAACCGCGGCAAGATGAACAACCTGCCTGGGAAAAGCCGCCGATTCGATGCTGTTCTGGAGGGAGATTTCCCTGAACAGGCGTATCCCACAGGCGCATTTCTCGAGCTGAAAAAAGGCGCTCAAGTGATGTTCATCCGAAACGATGTGTCCCCGGATAAGGCCTATTTTAACGGGAAGACAGGGAAAATAACCCGGATGTCGGACGACGCCATAGAAATCCTCTGCCCAGGCGATGCGGCAGGAATCACCGTAGGCAGGAGCACCTGGGAGAACATCCAATACAGTGTCGACACCCAGACCGGGGAAATTTCGCAAAAGATCGCCGGCACCTTCACTCAATTCCCGTTAAAACCCGCATGGGCCATAACCATACACAAAAGCCAGGGGCTCACCTTCGACAAGGCGATCATCGACGCCCAGGCCGCATTTGCATACGGCCAGGTTTACGTCGCCCTGAGCCGCTGCCGCACCTTTGAAGGCATGGTGCTCAGTTCACCGCTTTCTCCTGCCGGTATCAAAACCGAGCATACGGTTCAGCGATTCGCCACCGAGACTGCAAACAATCCACCATCACAGAAAAAACTGGAAGCTGCAAAAAGCAGCTACCAACAAGAGCTTCTGTACGATTGCTTCACCTTTGCCAGGCTTCGCAGACTGCTCGGCCGTTTCGCCGCTCTCCTGCGCAAAAATGCCAGGGTGATCCAATCTGCCGGGATAGAAGACATCATCGACTCCGAACAGAAAATCACAGATGAAATCTGCGAGGTCGGCAAAAAGTTCAAAATTCAACTTCAGGATATGTTTACGGATACCGGCTTGCCGGGTGAAAACCCTTCAATTCAAAAAAGGCTGGAAAAAGCCGCTGTATATTTTCAGGAAAAATTTGAAACTTTCCTCCTGAAACCTCTTGAAAATTTCAACCTGGAGACAGACAACAAGGAAATTCGAAAGCAAATCCGGGACGCCTTCAAAAAGTTGAAGGAAGAAGCGACCGTGAAACTAGCCGGGATAATATCCTGCAGGGAGGGTTTCACACCCGGAAAGTATCTCCGTGCAATTTCAACCGCAGCTATCAAGGAAAAGGAATCCAAGCAGAAAGACGCCTCTCCTGTCTATTCCCAAGCGGACATAAGCCACTCTGAGCTGTTCGAGGAACTGCTCCAATGGCGCAAGGAGAAATCGCGCAGTGAAAATGTCCCACCTTACCAGGTGATGCACCAAAAGACTCTGGTTCAAATCGCCGTTCACCTGCCTGAATCAATTGCCGCATTGAGAACCATCAAGGGTATAGGTAAACGCCTGGCAGAGAAATACGGTTCGGAACTGACTGAAATGGTGCATAATTACCGCAGAAAACACCAGATCGATACCGTCAGCCTGCCGGAAACTTCGAGCAATCCGCCGGAGAAAAATGATCCAACGAAACCACCCGTGAAGAAAGACACGAAGAAAATCACTTTGGACCTGTTCAAAGAAGGCCTGACCACCACCAAGATAGCAGAGCACCGCGGGCTGGTTGTATCCACCATCGAGACACACCTGACCCATTGGGTATCAAACGGCGAGCTTGGAATCGGAGATGTGTTGCCGGATGAAAAACGGCGCACCATCGAGGAGACAATCACCCCGCTCCGGGAAGAACCGCTGAGTCGGTTGAAAG
>CAYXDR010000464.1:1863-2686 GCA_964463515.1 uncultured Desulfobacteraceae bacterium
GATTTTTCCTACGGCGAAATCAAGTTCGTCCTGGCCCACCTCGAACATATCGGGAAGAGATGATAAAACCGTATTGGCGATTAGCTGTCAGCCGGGCGGAAAAAAAGAACTAATTAGTTTCCATCCGGTATTTCCGGATGGGCACTAATTAAAAACCGCCGATACCGATTCCGATACCGAGGCCGACGCCGATCAAAATACACTGGCATCAAAGGATATTGGGCACTGGAGAAAAGGCTGGGGCGGGGGTTGTGTCTCGTTCCGGCCCTCTCCTAAACAATGTCTGCATCCCCATAGGTGAGATACCAGTTTTCAATGGTGCGGACGGGATGGTCATTGCAGGGGAATCTGCCCCCGAAATACCATGTGCGGGGATTCACCCTTTCGGGGACGGTAAAAAATCCAAGGCGGTGGAAGAAGTCATTTTCGGCGCGGGACATCAAAACCCCGCAAAAATCCATCCTCCGACCCCTAAAATGCTTCAGGACGGCCCTAACCACCGCTGAGCATACATCTCTGTCCACAACGGGATAAGGAAACATTTCCACCAGGACCCCGAAGCAAAACCCATTGAGCGACACCTCCCGCAACACCACCACACCTTTGATTCCGCCTCCTTGAGTTACATAGTAAGGCCGGTAACCGAATGCAGGCACCTTCAGGTACCGCCAGTTGTAATACAAGCTGTCTCTCACTTGAATCACCCGAGAGATGTCCATGTTTCTCTGCCAAACGCGGTCCCATTCCGGCCCGAAATGCTTGACAGGGACAAGCTCTACCCCCGGGATGCCGGTAGAAATTCCAGCATCCGGCCCCCGAGGCA
>CAYXDR010000465.1:0-2682 GCA_964463515.1 uncultured Desulfobacteraceae bacterium
ATCCCCGGACATGACGGTTCTTTCAGGATTCCTGAAGGTCAGCCCGTTCACCGAACCTTCCACGGTGGAAGGGTCCGGGCCGTCCAGATAAACAAAATCCGGCACCACGTCGGGCAGCTCGTCATAGAAGTGGCACACCTGGCCGTTGTGTTCGGCTATGCCAACCCGCGAAAAAGTCACTTCGGAGAAATCGCCGAGCCCTGCCTTTTCTACCTTGACCATGGTGTTTTCCCGCCATTTTTCAGAAGATTCCACCGACACGCACCTGGGAGGCCCGAAAACCCGGCTCCGGCCTTCAGCCTGGATGCGGGCCAGGTATTCTTCCCAGTTGCGCTTGAGAGCTTCGGCCATCACGACGGTGGAAAACCCCGAGCCGAATTCCAGTACCTGGAAGGGCATGCGGTCCCGGACAAGCCTGTAGAGCCTTGCAAGATCGTCCCACTTGGGGGGGAGTTCTTCCCTGTCGACCATTGCGCAAAAACGGTCCAGCCCGTTTTCCTCCAGGTAATTCCGGCCTTCCTCCATGGAGAAGATGTAATTTTTCAGGTCCATTTTGTTCTTTACACATCCCTGGTAATTTTTTGTTAAATTTTCCTTCCCCGATTAAAAAACACACCGATTCCGATACCGACCCCTATGCCGACTTATTTTTCCCTTTCGAGCAGCCAGGCGGCGAGTTCCAGTTCGAAGGCTTCGTCTATGTTCACCACGGGCCGCTCGATTATCACCGCGGCCGCATCCCGGTCGATGATCATGCGGCAGTCGACCACATGGGCGCGCACTGCCGCGTAACAGATTCCATTTCTGTGGTAATACTGCGGAATGCCCTGGCGCAGGCTGTAATTAGCGCCTTCGGCCAGATAAAACCCTATGATGCCATCCCCGGACACGGTAAGTGTTTTGTGGGGTGAATAATGGGCGGGGGTCGGGCTCACGGTGGCGGCCGCAGGGTGCCCCCCGTCGATCAGGGTCCGAACCGTGCGCTCGACATCCTCCGCCCGGCGAAGGGGGCTCGTGGGCTCAAGCTTCACGGAAATGTCGAACCTTTTTCCGTAGTGCTCCTCCGAGGCAAGCCAGGCATGCCTCCACACGTCGATCCCGAGAGATTTATCCCCGGCAAGCTCGGCAGGCCTCATGAAAGGCACATCCAGGCCGTATCGCCTTCCTTCCTCGGCCATCTCGGGGTCGTCTGTTGAAATCACCGCCGCATCCAGCCAGTCAAGTGAGCGGCACACCCCGGCCGCCCGCGCCACCAGGGACAGCCCGGCAACCTTCTGCAGGTTTTTCCGGGGTATTCCCTTGGAGCCCCCGCGGGCAGGAACAACCGCCAGTATGTTGAAACCGTCAAGGCTCATTTCTTGTCTCCTCGTTTCACCGCCTTATCTGAACCGCTCCCGACAGGCTCTGCATGCCGAGGACCTTCGAGAAGGCTCGAAGGGCGGTGCTTTCCGGTAAGAATATCTCTCGCCCGTTCTCTGCGGCTCTAGTGAGCGCAGCGAGCGGGCGAGAGATATTGCAGTTTTTCTCAAAAGGAGCCCTAGCCTGCCAGGAGCGTGATATATTTCTGTTCCTTGTGGCTTTTCCTGATCGCCTCGACCAATTCCATGACCTTGAGGCCGTCTTCAAGCCCGCATGTTTTAACCGGCCCGCCCCCGAGCACAGACAGAAATTCCCTGGCCACTTCCACGAACATATCGTTGCGGTCGCAGGTGTAGTCTCGATGCTCCCAGTCCTGCTCCATGCCGAAGGCGGTACTCACCCTGTTGGGTTCCGCGGACCACAGGATCGTCCCCTTCTCGCCCACGAACCGGATGAACTTTTCATGGGGCCTGCCGTAAAGATCCAGGTGGATCGTGACGCGTTTTTTATCCGCGTAAACCGCTATTACGTCCACATTGTCGTCGGTTTCGACCTGGAGATCCGAATTCCTTTCCACCCTTCCGTAGAGACCCTCGGGCCTGCCGAAAAACCACAACATCAGGTCTATCCAGTGGCTTTCGTCCAGGAGCGCTCCACCTCCCTGTTCAAGGCTTGCCATGAAAAAATCCTGGTACCGCTCCCAGGGGTGCCAGTCGGCCAGGTGCGCGGACATGTGAAACTGCACGTGAAAAACGCGGCCTATCTTACCCTCTTCGAGCATGCTCCTTACGTTTGCAAGCGGCGGCCACCAACGCCAGGTGTAACCAAGGAGCACCGGCACACCGGATTTTTCGGCTGCCCGGGCCATTTCCCCGGCTTCGGCCAGAGTTTTCGCGGGAGGCTTTTCCAAGAGCACGGGGAGGCCGCGATCGAGCGCCGCCATCGTCTGTGCCGGGTGAAACGCGGTTGGGGAGGCCACGACGACTCCGTCGAGCCCCCCCTCCCCCAGGGCATCTTCCATATTGTCAAACATGCCTGCCACAGGTGTTTCCCCTGCCAGTTCCATCCTGCGGTCTTCCTTGGGATCGAAGCCCGAAATCCTGCAGCCCAGCGCGGAAAGGTTGCGGGCGTGTCTTTTACCGACGCTCCCGCAGCCCAGAACCAGTATGTGTTTTCCTGACATGAATTTTTCTCCTCTTGTATTTTGCCGTTTTCGGCCTGGCTATCCACCAAGGCCCATGTCCTGGTAGCGTAGATCTCCTTTTGAAAAAAACTGCAATATCTCTCGCCCGCTCGCCCTGCTCGCTAGAGCCGCAGAGAACG
>CAYXDR010000466.1:0-207 GCA_964463515.1 uncultured Desulfobacteraceae bacterium
AAAGATGTCCATTTGCGCACGAATCTTTCGCGTAATAAGCCGGGGTTCAACTGGATTGCCATGCAATCGGCGGACCTTTGCTCCGCGGGTTCCCGGCACTTTTCTTGCTTGTATACTGGTAACGACTATAGCATTGGATTGAAGTGCCTGGCAACAGCATGGACAGGCCCGGCTGAAGGGTGACAAAACTTCCCCGGAAGGTGAAAA
>CAYXDR010000466.1:217-2680 GCA_964463515.1 uncultured Desulfobacteraceae bacterium
AAAATCTGCCGGGTCCGCAGCGGCGGAAACTGTTTGAGGAGAGCGGCAATTTATGAAACCCGGGTTTCAGAGTTCGGCAAATTCCAAGGAAACCCTTTCCTGCAGGGGCTGTGCCCATTTCTATATTACGTGGGATCCCCGCTTCCCTTATGGCTGCAGGGCTATGGGCTTCAGGAGCCGCCGTATCCCGAGAGAGGTGGTTAGGCAGGCTTCCTCCGGGATGGATTGTATGGCCTTCAAGCCTGCAAAAAGAAACCGCAGGGCTGCGTTTTAATTTTAGGCGAAGGAGCGCTTTATGTGGGTGATGGTCGACCGGGCCGGAGATTTGGCGGCCGAATCCGGGCTGAACATTAATGAGACCGGGGTGCGCGCATCGCGGGCCAGGGGCGGGGAAGCCGTGGAATTTTCGGAACTGCTCGAAAACTGCGGCCGGAATGCCGCAAAGGACAATTCCCGTTTTCTTTCAGCCGCCGTCAACACGCCCGTTCCAGGGGCTGCCGGGCAGCCCGTGACCCCTTGGATGGCTGCAGGAAAGGACATCCAAGCACTTTACAGGGCCAACGCCCGCAATAGCGGCGGGATGAGCGATTGGGAAAAATACAAGGACGATCAACTGTTGAAAAAACCGGGGGGGGATTTCTATGATTTGGATCGCGGTGTGGTTGAACCGGAGCAAAGCAGGTCTTTCGGAAAGCGCCTAGGAAAAAACATCGCTGATGCGGCCGGAAATTTGAAAAGTTTCGTTGAAGACCTGTTTGGAGGTTCCACCAGGCACTATCGCGATGAAAACAATAAAATTGCAAGGGGCTCTGAGCGGGGTTTTTTTGGTTCCATCTGGGACGGGATAAGGAATCTCGGCAGGGCGTTCAGCTTCGGAGAGTGTCGAAACCCGGGAGACCCTGCCCCGGAGGGCTTCGTGGACCGGGCAAAATTTTTCTTTTCCCATTTTAAGCGTGCTGTTTTTGGAGACATCCTCCAGGGCACGGGCGGCAGCATCATCCGGATGGCTGAAAGCCTTGTGGTTTCGGGGTGGAATTTATTGGAAACCGTTCCGGACGCCACCATCGGCAACTTCAGGAAAGGGGAGGAGCTGACAACAGAGGTTTTCGACAACGGGCAGGTTTTTCTGGGCTATCTGATGGATACATTGCCCGGAGGGGAGGCGTGGGCCAGGGTGCATGCCTCTGATTTTTCCGACAAGGACAATCCCGGGTTTCCCGTGGTGACCAATCTGAAAAAACCCGAGCGGGAAGAAGGTGATGCAAGGTGGAAGTATATAAGGAACACCGGGTTCAGGAAATTTATAGAAACGATCGGGGCCTTGGGGATGGATGTGCTTGCCGTAAAACTGCTTGGTGAATCCAAGTTCCTGAGCGAGGAGCGACGTGAGCGAAATTGACGCAGTGCTGCACGGAAAACCGGTTTTTTGATGAACTCATAAAAAGTCCTCTGCCCGTCAATCCTGCCTTGACGTCTGTTCCATGCATTGCTTCAGTGCCGATTTTAGCTTCTCCACCACTTCCCGCGGCGCCTCTTCGCCCGAGGCTTCATGGTAGAGTTGGATGCTCTTTTTCAACGACAGCAGACACTGCGAGCATTCCCGGCAGCTTTCGAGGTGGGCTTCCAGGTCCTGTCGGGCTTCCGGTTCAAGTTCGCCGTCCAGATAATCGGACAACAGGGCGAAATAAAAACGGCATTCCTTTTTCATTGCAGCTCCCCCCGCCCGTAATGATGTGAAATTTTATCCCGTATAAACAGCCGTGCCCTGTGGAGCCTGGTTTTCACGGACTGAATGGAGATTCCCAGTATTTCGGATGTTTCCTCTGTGTTAAAGCCCTGCATGTCCCGCAGGGAGAAAACGATTCGGTACTTGGGGGGAAGTTCCTGGATCGCTTCGTCGATGTGCCCGCGGAGTTCGGCCCTGAGGAGCTGGTCGGATGGATCGTCTGCCAGGTCCGGAATATCCATCCCGATCTCCCTGCCGTCCTGGATGAAGGATTCCAGGGACAGTTCCTTGTCCGGGGCGCATTTTTTCTTCCGACGCTTCCGCATGCAGGCCCTGGCGGCTATTTTGAAAAGCCAGTTTTTGAGTTTTGTCTCTCCTCTGAACCGGTCGAGATACCTGAATGCATTGAGGAAGGTTTCCTGTGCGATATCTTCTGCATCCTGCTTCTGCCCGCACATTTTGAGGCCGAATGTGAACACGCTTGGAGCATATATTTCCACTATGCGCTCCATGGCCTGGGCGGAGCCCTGTTTGAAGGCTTCCACGAGGTCGGCATCCGTAAAGTCGTTTAAACCGCTTTCCATGGGTATGCTGAAATCCTGGCTTTCCATGATCCTTAATCTCCGGTAGCAATGGAAGATACCAGAACCGGGTAAACAATGCAATCCAGCCAACGCCCGTGAAAAGTCAAAATAACGATGTCCCTCGGGGTCGGGGTCGCTATCGGGATCGGTATC
>CAYXDR010000467.1:0-2677 GCA_964463515.1 uncultured Desulfobacteraceae bacterium
CCCGTCATCAACATCCTGGCCAACAACGTGGGCGGCCTGAGCCTGACCTTGTTCGGGCTCTGGTTGGGTGGACTTATCAAATAGCACGAAATATCCGGCCGAGATCTTGTCAGGATCTCGTGAAAACCACTTGAGCGACGGCCATTAATACGGGATTGACCTTGTCACGGAAACATATGCTGACTGAGGAATCTCTAAATTAAAAACATACAAGGATTCACCGGCCTCAGCAAGAGAAACCAAGTGATACCAAGTCCGAGGCTGAGGGCTAAATGAGACACCTCAGAATCAGGTTTTGGTGCGTATTAGAATACAATATTTTATCCTTCTTTCTGTCTTAATAAATTGGCTCTTTGGGAATTTGAGCACTATGCCAGACTGCAACCACCCAAACAATATCAGCTTTGATTTTATAAAAAAAACGGTAGGGAGGGACTATTACCTCTCTATAAGAAAGTTCCGGAAACTCTGGAATGATTCGTCCAGACTCTGGAAGATCTTCAAGCCTTATCAAAATTTTTTCAGCTCGATTGCGAAAATTAACGGCAGCGGAAGGTTTATCTCTACGAATATATGATAGAGCTGAAAGAAACTGTTTTTTGGCAGTTGGTGTGAATTGGATCTTCACAGGGAGTCCTTATTTAAAAGTTCATCCGCTTCAGCAAGGACCGTATTCAAATCATACCCAATACCAGCTTCAATTTCTTTTTCGCCCTTTGCTAATAAACGTAGTATTTCTTTTTCATGCTCAAGTTTTTCATATGCATCAACACCAAGCATTACAGCACTGGCTCTTCCTCTTTGTGTAATGATCAAAGGTTCGTTGTTGGTTTGAAGTTGTTTCAACAGTTTAGCAGCACCCTGCCTCAGATCACTTACAGGTATTATGTTTGATAATTTTCCCATTTTTCAGCCTCCTGGTTGTATCTTTGATTGTACCACCAGGTGTATCTCAAAAGCAATCATTATTTTTTTATCTGTAGAAATATCGACGCCAACACCGCCGGTCAGTGAGCAGCCAGGGCTTCAACTGCCCTTGTTAAAAGACGATTGATTTTAATTTCAAAGAACTCTCAAAAATGCAGCGGCACTGGATGTCGACTGAACTGGCTGGTTCCAATACTATAAGGTCGCTGTTTTATGCAATCTCTCTGCAAGCCAAATCTTAATAATCGATTGCCGAGGTACACCAAGGCGCTTAGCTTCTTTATCTAACGACTGGATCATCCATAGAGGAAAATCGACATTAACTCTTTTTTGTTCCTGGTTCGGCCGTCTTGCTTTTGAGAAATCCATATGCTCCAAAACGCTTTTCCCTTCATCAAACTTTTTATCTAATCCTTTAGCCTTCATAAATCTCTACCTCCTCATTTCTGGCACGCCGAACTGAAATTATTCGAATATTGTTATCTCTATATGTTATAATCCCAGTCCAGTGTTTATCGTCAATTTTGCCGATGATCAGAAATCTCGGTTCATCGGTTGTTTTCGCTGGGATTTCTAATAAATCCGGATCACTCCAAATCTCTTGAGCTTCAACGAAATCAATCCCATGCTTATCTTTATTGCTATCCGATTTTTTAGGGTCAAATTCGAAGTACATAGTATATATAATATACCAATTAGGTATATGTTGTCAACCCATTGGTTTGTAAAAATGGATTCGAACAATGATTGATGTTAACCAGCATTACGTGCGATTATTCCAATTTATGAGTAAATAACTGGCAGCAAAATTTTTCATCCAGCGGCTGGACCAAATCCGACCCACGTCTCCCTGACACCCGCTTCACCAGCCTCAGCCCCACGTGGCACCGGGACTGCGCGCTCCGGACCGACTACGCGCGGCGGCAGGCGCTGGTGGAAATCGATGTGCTGGCGGCCATGGCCCTGGGACTTACGCTGGAGGAGCTGAAAACCATCTACCGGGTGCAGTTTCCTGTGCTGAGGCAATACGAGAACGACACGTGGTACGACCGAAACGGCCGCATCGTGTTCACGTGCAACAAGGGGCTTACCGGCGTGGGGTATTCCCGTGCCGAATGGAACGAGATCCGGGGGATGGAATCCGGGACCGTGGAGCGGACCATCATGGACGATACCCTTCCGGGCTTGCCGTCATTGGCTCTCTCCTTTCTAAGGGATTGATTTAGAAGCATTCCGTATGTTTCCAGAATGACATGAAGCAAGGTCCATGCGGATCCGGAGAAAAAATTCGGGAAAAACCAGATGAAACTATAGCCTTGCATACCAAAACAGGTATACAAACGATCTTTCCCCGAAAAAAAAGGGGCTGCGGAAAAACCGCAACCCCTTGATTTTGCTGGTCGGGACGAGAGGATTTGAACCTCCGACTCCCTGAACCCCATTCAGGTGCGCTACCAGACTGCGCCACGTCCCGGATTAAAAAGTCATTTTATATGACCACTGCTGATTGTCAAGCCGAAAATCGGGGTTTTCACCGGGGGACTGACAGTTGACGAGTTCTGAAAAGAACCATCCCCGGGTTATCGGCGCCGGTGTCGAAATGGTTTGCGGGTCAGCCTTCGATACCGATTTCGACGCCGATTGGGGTACCGCGCCGCAGGTCCGCGAAGGGGCATAAACCACGAGGCCATCACAATTGATCAACTCGTAAAAAGTACAATCTCCGCTTTATCGGCGTCGGGGTCGGAAT
>CAYXDR010000468.1:0-2665 GCA_964463515.1 uncultured Desulfobacteraceae bacterium
CATTTGTCCAGGGAGACGCTGAAGAAGGATCGGTAATGTCCGGCCAGATTTCCGGTATGGTAAACGACGAGCCCACCTGCGACGAACTGATCCGGAAGATCATGATCGACTTCAGAAAGACATCCCGAGAGATGGCGGAGAAGGCGGAGAGGTAAAAGCAGTAGTAAATAAAGCTCGGCGATGAAGAGGCCAAGTGAAGCTATGGTGTAACTCTTGATTCAACGAGTCCATGCATAAACAAGAAAATAAGATCAACCTTGTTCGAGCGAACATAGCCCGGCTGTTTTTCGAAGTTTTGACGAGCGAGGTGGATGTTCGCAGAATCGAGGTTCTTGAGGCCGGCAAGGAAGAGGTTATAGCGCTGAATAAAGTCCCCCCGCAGGGAAAGACGAATTGGCGGGCGATGATTTCAAAACGGAGGTCCGGCAATGACGGCGCCTTCAGTGCCGAAAATTTACCACATTGTGCATGTAGACAGATTGCCTTCGATTATCACTGATGGGTGTCTATGGTGCGATGCCGAAGTAATTCGTCGCGAATGTAAAGGGACTACCATTGGCATGAATGCTATTAAGCAACGCAGACTGTCGTTGCCTTTGACCAGCCATCCCGGCCTTCACGTAGGCGATTGCGTGCCTTTCTATTTCTGCCCCCGTTCGATCATGCTTTACCTGATTTACCAAGAGAATTACCCTGACTTGAATTATCGCGGCGGCCAAGAGCCCATCGTTCACCTGGAAGCGGACCTTCGAGCTTGTGTGGCCTGGGCTGACCAAAATCAAAGGCGCTGGGCGTTTACCTTATCAAATGCCGGCTCATCTTTTTTTGAAGACCGCAATGATCTGGGGCATTTGGACGAGATAGACTGGGATGCAGTGCGGGCAAACAATTGGCAATCATGTAAGGATGGAAAGCAGGCGGAGTTTTTGATGGAGTATAGCTTTCCCTGGAATCTGGTCGGACGCATCGGCGTACATTCGTATTCCGTCTATCAGGAGGTTGTTAATGTTTTGCCGGCGGCTGATGGCCACCGTCCGCTGGTTGAAATAAGAAAAGAATGGTATTATTGATAATAGAAGACAGCGATGATTGAATACAAAACCGGAGACATACTGAAAGAAGACGCGGAGGCCCTCGTTAATACCGTGAATTGTGTAGGCGTGATGGGCCGTGGCATTGCCCTGCAATTTAAAAAAGCGTTCCCCCGGAACTTCGAGGCCTATGCCGCCGCCTGTAAGCACCATGAGGTAAAGCCGGGCCGGATGTTTGTGTACGAGACGGGCCAGTTGACTAACCCTCGCTATATTATCAATTTTCCCACCAAGCGCCACTGGCGAGGCAAAAGCCGCCTGGAAGATATTGAAAGCGGACTTAAAGCTCTGGCGGAGACTATTCAAGAGCGTAATATACACTCCATCGCCCTTCCCCCTTTGGGCAGCGGGCTTGGGGGGCTTGATTGGTCAGAGGTCAAACCCCGTATAGAGGCCGCCCTCCAACCTCTTAGTAATGTGCATATCATAGTGTACGAGCCCGCAGGCGCGCCGGAAACCGGAAAGATGGTGCATAATCGTAAGGTCCCCAACATGACCACAGGCCGTGCTACGCTGGTGGAATTGATGGACCGTTATATTCGCGGACTTCTGGATCCATTTGTCTCGCTGTTGGAAGTACACAAGCTGATGTATTTCATGCAGGAGGCAGGCGAACCCCTCCGCCTTAATTACCGCAAAGGTCCCTATGGTCCTTACGCAGAAAACCTGCGGCACGTATTAAACGCAATTGAAGGTCACCTGGTTTATGGTTATGCTGATGGCGGTGACAGGCCGGACAAACCGCTCCAACTGGTGCCGGGCGCGATTGAGACTGCTGAAGACTTTCTTCGGGAAATACCTGATACTCGTGCTCGTTTCGAAAAGGTCTCGGGACTGCTAGAGGGTTTTGAGTCTCCCTTGGGACTGGAATTGTTGTCCACTGTTCACTGGGTGATTAAGAATGAATCTATCAAGACGATGGAGGAAGTCGTTGAAAATACTTATGCCTGGAATGATCGCAAGCGAAGGTTTACGCCGCGTCAAATCGGACTTGCTGCGGAAATCTTATCAAGCGGGGGATGGACGGAAAAGCCAGAAACATAGGACCAAGTGCTGCACTTACTCCTATCAGCGAGAATAAGTTTTGAGAACTTACACTGGTGCCTTGATTACTGGAAGAGAGAAACACAATCAGCCCTAAGCGATAACTGTTACAGTGATTATACGACCGCACTGGACAATTAAAAAACTCCATACTTTTGGATGTCCTCCCTTTTTTTTCGCCGTGAATTCCTTAATATCATACCTTTATCTTTATCCTCCCTTTCCGCCTTGACAGGCATTAAAGTTATGATGATGATTATAAGTACGGACAGAAAGGGATTTTTTGTTTTGAAGCACGGAAGCAAGGAGGTTGAATAATGGCTGACAAGATAAATATAAAGCACAATGACGCTATTATCGTGGTTGACGTGCAGAACGATTTTCTTCCCGGCGGCTCGATGGGAGTCAAGGACGGCGATGCTGTGGTGCCCGTAATCAACCGCCTGCTGCCGTTCTTTAAGACCCGGGTGTTTACCCGTGACTGGCATCCTGAAGACCACGTGTCCTTTTCGTCGGAACCCCAATTCACG
>CAYXDR010000469.1:0-889 GCA_964463515.1 uncultured Desulfobacteraceae bacterium
GATGATGCCCTGCCGTTTCGTGGCATACCGCGCGATTTTGATGCTGTTTTCAACAGCCTCTGCGCCGCTGTTTGCAAACAACGTTTTCTTGGCGAAATCACCCGGTGTAATCTCGTTGAGCTTCATCGCGAGATCGATGTAGGGTTCATACATCGCCACATGAAAACAGGTGTGCGTCATCCGCTCCGCCTGCTCCTTGATCGCGGCCACCACCGAGGGGCAGGAATGCCCCACATTCATGACCCCGATGCCCCCGGCGAAGTCTATATAGGCGCGGCCATCGACATCCTCGACAACCGCCCCTTCCGCCCTGCGCGCGAATATCGGCGTCAGGTTGGCCGGCCCGGCCGGCACGTGCTTTTTCCTGAGGTCCAAAAGCTCTTCACTTGTTCTTTGTTTCATATAGTTTCTCCTTGTAAAGCATTAAAATAAATTATTTAATTAAATATTTTGGTTAGCTGTTAGCTTTTAGTTTATAAAGCCCCTAAATTTGATGGGCTCGTAAAAAGTCAAAATCCGCCCTATTTCGCCACCCCGGCTTAGGCCGGGGTCCAGTAATTCCAACGACTTATGGATTCCCCGACATCTTCTTGTGTCGGGAAATGACGGCTTGGGGACTTTTTACGAGGACATCAAATTTACAAAACATTCCACCTAATTCACCCGCATATTGATCGCATGATTTCGCAACTAATGTGCATATAGGCAAATTTTATACCAGCTGTATATTATTTCTGAAAGCGTACCACGAAAAGTTTTACGGCAAGGCTCCATGGACAAACAATCTCGCGCAAAGGCGCTGGGACGCAGAGAAGGGCTATGCGCACTGTTCCTTGATGCCGACGCTATTTTGGTAAACAAATGCCATTCATCGGTGAGCCCTCGCATG
>CAYXDR010000469.1:899-1299 GCA_964463515.1 uncultured Desulfobacteraceae bacterium
GCAAGGGCATCTGTGCTGAGCACAGGTGTAATAAGGATGTACGCCCGGAAAAATGAACGTGTTCATGTCCCCGGGCGTATATCCTCATGGCCTTTCACCGATGAATATCCACCCTGCCCTTTCTCGCTGTTCTTTGCGTCTTATCTTGGCGCCTTCGCGCGGTGCAAAAAGTCCTTTCCCCTTGTCCCGAAAATAACGGATGCCCAATAGATTCGGATCACGGAAATATGTTCTCTTGCATATTCATGCATTCGGGTATAAACTTTGAGAATAAGAGAGCTGGTCTTTCACGATTCTTGATGTGTTCAACACGAGAAAAATGGACAGGACGATGAGTCAAGAAACCGCTGCAACCGCCCGCCAACCCGCCGGAAACGTTTACCTGGAAAGTGAAAAGGAC
>CAYXDR010000469.1:1309-2656 GCA_964463515.1 uncultured Desulfobacteraceae bacterium
ATTGGAAGTCGTCCTGAACAGCGCTTCGGAGGGCATCTGGATATGCGACGGGGAGGCGCGGGTCCTTAAAGTCAACCCCGCCTCGGAATGGCTCAACAACATCCAGGCGAGTGACGTGGTCGGGCGCACGATGCCGGAGCTGCTCGAAGAAAAGTTCATTGATAAATCCGTGACCCTGGAAGTCCTTAAAACCGGATCTCCCTTCGAAATGCCCCAGACCACCCGGGACGGGCGCAAACTTTCCGTGACGGGCATCCCGGTTTATGACAGCTCCGGAAAGCTGTTCCGCGTTGTGGTCATAGAACAGGACATAACCGAAATTTACCTTTTGACCAGACAGCTGGAGGAGAAAGAAGCCCTGACCGGCAGGTACCGGGATCAGATCAATGAACTGCAGCGCATTGAGCTGGAATCCGGGCGCATCGTTGCCAAGAGCATTTGCTTTGTAAATTGCATTCAACAAGCCATGAAAGTGAGCGGCGTGGATTCAACGGTGATGCTTCTCGGCGAGTCCGGGGCCGGCAAGGGAGTCGTTGCCGATTTGATCCATCGCAACTCAAGCCGCGCAAACGAACCCATGGTCAAAGTCAACTGCGGCGCGATACCTGAAACCCTGGTTGAATCCGAGCTGTTCGGCTACGAGAAAGGTGCGTTCACCGGAGCACTCAAAAGCGGAAAACCCGGCTACCTGGAACTCGCAGACGGGGGCATTCTCTTCCTGGATGAAATCGGGGAGCTGCCGGTATCCAGCCAGGTTAAACTGTTGCGCTTCCTGGAAGACGGTCACGTTTTAAGAGTCGGCGGAACCCGGCCCTTGAAGGCGAACGTGCGCGTGATCGCAGCCACCAACCGCAGCCTGGAAGAGATGGTGGAGGAAGGAACCTTCCGACTGGATTTATATTACCGCCTGAATATCATCCCGATAAGAATTCCCCCACTGCGCGAACGCAGGGACTGCATCCTGCCCCTGGTCAATCATTACGTACGATTTTTCGCTGAAAAGTTCAGCCTCACAAAGCACCTCTCGTTCACCCAACGGGCACTCGATGCTTTTTTGCATTATTCGTTTCCGGGAAACGTTCGCGAGTTGATGAACATCTGTGAGCGACTTGTGGTCATGAGCGACAAGGCCCGGATAGACGCAGAAGATCTCCCGGGCGACGTTTTATCCAGCTACATTGAAAATGCCTCATCAGACGCTTTCACCACCGGCGAACTTCCCCTCAAAGACCGCCTGGACGCGGTAGAAAAGGAAATTCTCCGCAACGCCATGCAAACCTACGGCACCCAATCCCGCGCCGCCACCGCCCTCGGCGTCAACCAGGCCACGGTTGCCAGAAAGTTGAA
>CAYXDR010000470.1:0-2650 GCA_964463515.1 uncultured Desulfobacteraceae bacterium
CCCGATAGCGACCCCGACCCCGAGGGACATCGTTATTTTGACTTTTACGAGGCCACCAAGCATTGAATCTTTCTTCACGAGCGCATCAGCCGAGATGTGGTTTCCGCCCGAAGGGCTTGGGGTGTTCTGATTTTGGCTTTTCGCAGAATCAGAACAGGCCAACAACAATCTTTTCTTCTTTTCTTGGCGTGCTTGCGTCTTCTCGAAGATCCTCGGCATGCACAGCATGTCGGGGACGGTTCATTTTTTATCTTTGTGGTTTATCTTTTTGTTTGAACCGCTCGCTTCGCTGACCTGCGATGCGGTACACCAATCGGGGTCGGAGTCGGTTCCGGCAGTTTCTAAAGTAGTTCTTCTTTCCGCCCAGCTAACAGCTAATAGCTAACACGGTGCCGGCCTGGGGGGCTTCCTGGAAAATCATAAAATGAAATCGGGTTTTATCCGGTGGTTGCATCCGGCACAGAAATAGAGCATAAATACCTGGCGAAGGCTGCAACGAAAAGAAAGGAAAGACGCAGGATTGAAGCCTACAAGGCGGAAATAGTGTTTTTTTGGGGAAACATGACTGATTCACAAGACAAACCCTCGGTAAATTTCGGCGTTCTGCTTTGGCATGCGGTTTTTCTCGCGCTCGCTACCAACTTTATGGATGTTGATACGATCATCCCCGCTATGCTCATAAATGCAGGAGGAGGGGAGATCCATCTGGGGGTGATGACGGCCATAATGCTGGGAGGCTCCACCTTCCTGCAGCTGGTTTTCGCAGGCTTCATATCTCATAGGCCCAGGAAAAAGAACCTCCTGCTCGTGGGGATCAACCTGAGAATCACCGCTCTTTTCGCTCTCGGCTTATTGTTTTTCTACTCGGACCTGCTTCGAGAAGGAGTCTTGATAATACTTATCTTTGTCTTTATCTCTCAGTTTTCGTTCAGCGGCGCCTTCGCCAATATATCGTATGTGGACATGGTGGGAAAATCCCTCCACGGCACCGTGAGAAAAGCTTTTCTTTCCGCAAAACAGATCGTTTTCAGCATCGGTGTTTTTATTTCGGCGGTGGCGGTGAGGCAGCTGCTCGTGATGTTCGAGTTTCCCGTTAACTACTCGCTGCTGTTTTTCCTTGCGGGCCTGCTTCTGTTAACCGCCTCCATGGGATTCTGGCGCCTCAAAGAGCCGCCTACGGCAGGCCGGGAAAGAAGGAGCATTTTCGAGTTTTTCGCCATGATTCCAGGGGCGGTTAAAGCAGACAGGAATCTCAAGTTTTACCTGCTCCTGATAAACAGCCTCGGTCTCGGGCTCAGTGTGCTGCCGTTTCTGATCTACCTGGCAAAGGAAAGCTTCGGGATCTCGGGCTCGGTCATCGGTAACTTCCTGTTGCTTAAAACCATCGGCATGCTTTCGGCCGGTTTTCTGCTGCTCAAATTATCCAGGCGGTTCAATTATCGTTACCTGCTGTTAGTAAGCCTGGCACTGGCAGCCGCGATTCCCTTGGCTGCCCTTGCGCTTCAGTGTTCACCCCGGGCCTACCCCTTTATCTTCATCTTTTCCGGAATCTTTATGGCGACCTACAAGACCGCCATGGAGGGGATTCTCCTTGATATATCCACCGACGACAACCGCGCGGCCTATGCCGGTATTTCGGGCGCGGGGAACATCTTGACCACCTTGTTTCCTATCTCGGCAGGTTTTCTGGTCAAGGCCTGGGGATATTCCCCCGTGTTTGTCGGTGTGAGTTTACTGGTGCTTACAAGCGTTGTTTTCGCAATGAAGATCGACTGCCGGAAGGAGGCGGGTTGAAAATCGCCCCGACAGGGGATACAAAGTTTTTCTCGGGGAGAACTTAGAACTTAAAAATATGAAGGTCCCGCATCGAATCCGCCGTCACCGCCGGAACCAGCAACCAATAACAACGAGCGGGATCTGGAGCTTCGTCCTGGCAGGGGGGCGGGCGCGGGATTTGCAGGTGTAAACCAGGTGAAAGGAAAAATTGTGAACAAGAGCCCAGCCGTATTTTTAGATCGGGACGGTACAATAATAGAAGATCGGGGAAATCTCAGGGATCTATCCCAAGTGATATTTTTTGATGAGAGCCTATCGGCATTAAAACGCCTCTCAAGTTTGTTTAAACTGTTCATAGTTACAAATCAACCGGGTGTAGCCGGAGGAAAAATTTCCATTGAAGATGTCAGCCGTGTGAACACCTACATTGAATACATTCTTGCAAAAAACGGGATAAAAATCTCAGAAACATATGTCTGTCCACATGAGCGTTTGGACCAGTGCGAGTGCATGAAGCCGAAACCTTTTTTCCTGGAAAAGTCCGTAAGGGAACACGGTGTTGACTTGTCGCGGTCTTTTGTGATCGGGGATCACCCTCATGACGTGGAATTCGGGGAAGCTGCCGGGGCAAAGGGGATATATGTTCTTACCGGACACGGTTTTAAACATATCAATGAAATCCGGCCGGCTACCCTGATAGCATCGGGGATTTCGGAGGCAACCGACATCATTATCGAACGTAGCCGCGGCACGCGTGAGAAGGACAAACCGAGGTAGTGCCGCGCCGCCTCGAGGGAATTGCCCTGCCCCTGCTCCACCGTGAATATCAAGTTTGACGGCCTCGTAAAAAGTCAAAATAACGATGACCTTCGGG
>CAYXDR010000471.1:0-2348 GCA_964463515.1 uncultured Desulfobacteraceae bacterium
ATCACCTGGTAAGCTGCCTCTATACGATCCTGAAGCTGCCGGTCGAGTTCCGGATCGGTGGTACCGAAATTCATTGTCCCTTTGAACATCATGTGCTCAAGCATGTGAGCTGTGCCTGTTTTGCCGGAATCCTCCAGCGCAGACCCCGCCCTTATGGAGACCCTGCAGGCCACCTGAGGAGTTGTATCCCGCTCGACAACGAGAAACATCATGCCGTTGTCCAGTGTGAATTCCTTTACGTCAACCGAAAGGGCGTACGCGGGTAAAACATCGGTGAGCAACAATGCTGCACATGTAAAAAATATCGAAAACAATCCTTTGAAAAAGCGCATTCATCCCTCCTTACATTGTTTTCTATTTTACTCAGGATAATACACGGTGAGGTGCCCTACAACCTGCAGATGGATAAAAAAACGGACGCGAAATCAGCCAGGCGATCCAAGGCTGACCGGCAGGGTGATTGTGAGCCTCCAGCAGCTTCGTCTTTTTCTGCCGGTAGAAATTGAGGACTGAGCTCTCGACCGGAGACAACGATACGGGCGAGGCAGTTTCCATCCGGAAATGAGGGGTTTTGTCCGCGCTGCGCTTGGACTCCCCACACTACGATGGGATGAAAATAAACAGCGTTTGCAATAACTTGAAAACTTCTCCGGAAAACCCATGCTCTCCGTTTATCAAAATTTCCACGCTACGTTCCGCATACTTGATGAGGTCGTAAAAAGTCCCCCGGCTTATCGGCGTCGGGGTCGCAATCGGTATCGGGATCGAAAAGGCTGCCGATCAACGTCCGATACCGACCCCGAAGGACATCGTTATTTTGACTTTTTACGAGGCCATCATACTTGGATGTCAGTGTATTTCAATTGATAGGATCTTGCTGTTTTTCAGACATCCGGACGGCAGGAAGTAAGGACAAAAAAGATGGTCGGGACGACTGGATTTGAACCAGCGACTCCCGCGTCCCGAACGCGGTGCTCTACCAGGCTGAGCCACGTCCCGACCGATTAATTTTTATAACTTATTTTCCCGCTCGAGGCAAGGGGATTTTATCGGCCAGGAGCGAAACAAACTTATCCATTATTCTGGCCGTCGCCCCCCAGATAAACTCGCCGCCGAAGGTAAACGTGGGCCCGTGAAAAGTCTCCCCCATATATTCAAACGTACAGCCTCTTGCCGCGTTCTCGCCTGGGAGAAACACCCTGAGCGGCATCGTCACAATATGTTCAACCTCCTCAGGGCTGAGCACAAAATCATAAGGATATGGGATCAGGCCGACATACGGATGAATCACGAAATTGGAAGCAACAGTTACTATATCATCCAGACGTCCGACTACACAGATATCCACAGGCTGAAGCCCGATTTCCTCCCATGTCTCTCTGAGCGCGGTTTCCTCAAAACTCCTGTCCTCGTCGTCGACCGCCCCTCCGGGAAACGAAATCTGGCTTTTGTGGTGTTCCACGGTTTCACTGCGTTTTGTGAACAGCACACTGCATTCCCCCCGATGGCTGAACAGGGGAATCAAAACGGCCGAATGCCTGTAACATGGAGGGTCACATGCAATTTCTCGGGGACTCCGCCCGGCCAGGGTTTTCCCTATGACTTCAAGAAAACAAATGTCTTCCCCCGGCATCCGATTAATCCACTCCGTAGGTTTCAAGGTAATCCCGGAAACGCGACATCGTTTCGCGGTCTATCGATTGTAAGCACCCTTTTATCTTAACCGGCACCGCCTCCCCGTAAAGATAATCGACGACTTCCCTTATCCGTGCCACACGGTGGACTTTAATTCCAGTCTCAGCCTCAAAAGCACCTATCGCATCTTTTCCTTTCCTGCCTAATGTAACCTTTTGCTGCTGATCATAAACCGCGGTGGTCTGCTCGCGGTCGACGCCGATACCGATTCCGGTGACCGTGACGTCCATCCCCCGCGCGCGGGCTTCATCATCGATTTTTTCAAGGAGTTCGTACTTGGTGGCCATCGAGGTGGCCACGTCATCCACGACAAAGATGCGGCATCCATCAAAAAAGGTGTTGTTGACGAACACGCTCTTTGCGCCGCTTGCCTCTCCGTGGGCCTTAGCCTCCTTTCGGTCGTAGTCGAACGGAAGTTCAATGCGGTGGTCGTTCCACAATGCGATCGCAGTCGCCGATGCCAGGGCGCTGCCCTTGTAGGAGGGTCCGAGTATCGTATCCACGCTCCCTGCCAGTTTTCTCGATACCATCATCGAAGCGAAGTACGAGCCGATTTCCAGGCTGAGCCTCCCGGTCTTGAACATAGCCATGTTCACGAAGTACGGTGTAGGCCTGCCGTCCTTCAAGGTCAGCCCGTCATCGAAGAACAGTGC
>CAYXDR010000471.1:2358-2643 GCA_964463515.1 uncultured Desulfobacteraceae bacterium
AGTGCTCCGGTTTCAGCCAGTGTGCGTGCAAAATTTTGCTTATATTCATCCATGGCCGGGATAGTAATAAATTACTCTTAAGAGATCAACAAATATCCGCCCGGCTGCAGCTAGGTTTAAACAAGCACTACATTAAAAGCGTCCGATACCGATTTCGACGCCGATCGGTGTGCTGCAGGCGATAAGAGGCGGGGGCGGGTGGTTCAATGCGGGAGATTCATCGTCCACTAATTTTTGATGAGGTCGTAAAAAGTACCATCCCGGCTTATCGGCGTCGGGGTCGGA
>CAYXDR010000472.1:0-2636 GCA_964463515.1 uncultured Desulfobacteraceae bacterium
TCCTGTGCCAGGCAGCCTGTAACTCCAAGGATGACCGGTGTTTTTTTTCGTTTTTTTATTTCCGACATCCTGCCCAGAGAACTCAATGCCTTCTGGGCCGGCTTTGCCCTGACTGTACAAGTGTTTACGAAAATCACATCAGCCAGTTCAGGATTCTTGACCGGTTCCAGACCTTTGTTCACCAGTTCCTGGGCCATGAAATCGGAATCATAGACGTTCATCTGGCAGCCCATGGTATGGATAAAAAAGGTTTTCACAACGAATCAACCTCCATCCCACAGGGGTTCACCTGCAGGGTTATCCTTGCAGGACCGCCCATCGATTTTACGAATCGGAATTTTTTCCTTTTCGCACAGGTGGGCCATCAGATCCTCGATCATGTCTTCGCACCCTGGAGCCACCTGAATGCGCACAATGCCCTGGTCGGGATCCAATGTGCTCACGACGGCCATACCGTCGTAACATTCGATCGTATAGCGGATATAGCATATGGCCCATCTAGGAACACGGTAAAGACGGATGGTGGTTTCAATTGGCATGCTGTTCGCTCAAGGCCTCCCACCTCCCCACATCAGCTTGGTTCTCAGAATCTCGAAATAACTTCTGCCCGGGGCGCGGAATAGTTTTATTCTGTAGCCTGAATTGGAAATTACTACACGGTCTCCGAACTGGAGATCGAAACCCACCTGACCGTCAAAAGTCAGCATCACCGCCTCTTCACTTTCCTTGGCCATGTTTATGGAAACAGTGACTGTCTTTGGGATTATAATCGGCCTGTTGCTCAGAGTAAACGGACAGATAGGCGTGAAAATAAAAGTTTCCATCGATGGATGCACCACCGGCCCTCCTGCAGCCAAATTATATGCTGTCGAGCCGGTGGGGGTGGAAATTATCAGACCGTCCGCCCGAAACACCGTCAAAGGTTCTCCGTCCACCTCCACCTGCAGGTCGATTATGCGCGCAAGAGCACTTTTGTTTATCACTATATCGTTCAGTACATGAGAAGAACATATCTCCCGGCCGTCTCGGATGACCGTGGCCTTGAGGGTCATCCTTGACTCGATATCGAGTGTGCCGGCCAACATCGATTCAACAACAGGATAGAGACGCTCCAGCGAAATGCTTGTCAAAAAACCCAGGCCGCCGAGATTGACCCCGAGAATGGGAGCACCGTAGCGGCCCACTCTTCTGGCTGCTCCGAGCATCGTGCCGTCTCCGCCGATGACAACCACCCATTTGACGGTCGGAGGGATAGACGACGAGGCTTCAAGCAAATCAGAAGGTTCTTTAGGTGTCATTTTTTCGAAATGAACCGTAATTCCGTTGTTTTCAAACCATTCCGAGAGCTTCTGTGCTTCACGCAGCGCCGGTTCATGGTTGTGTTTGTAAATTATCCCGACCGAGTCGGAACTCATCTGAAACCGCCTTCCTGATACTATCGTAAAAAGTCAAAATAACGATGTCCCTCGGGGTCGGGGTCGCTATCGGGATCGGTATCGGACGTTGATCGACAGCCTTTTCGACCCCGATACCGATTCCAACCCCGACGCCGATAATCCGGGGAAAGATTCATACTTCATTTTTTTCTGTGACAAACCACTTTTCGGTTTCATCGTGAGTCGTATCCACAACAAGATGAACTATCCGCAGACCAGGATAAAGCTTTTTGAGATCAGGGAGGTCAACAGGTTCGAATTTAGCGACGTTGTTAATGTAGGCCTGTTCTGTCAATGCGTTTGATTCATAGTTTTCCTTGCTTCGGCGGGCGATCCTGGCCAGAGAGACTTCCTTGGGGCAGTGCGTCTGCTGAATGACGAACGGCAGTCCGGCCACGGCCGCAATAGCTGCAGCCCGTCTCCTGAGTGCTTGAGTGACGAAGGTCGCGTCGAAAAGCACTCCGTAACCGCTGTCGGCAAGTTGTTGACCCATCCTGAACATCTCATCGTAAACCATCGTTCGTTTGTTCATATTCGATGCAACTTTTTCGTCGAAAATATCCTCCCCCCGCAGCACTTCCAACCGAATCAAATCTGTACGCAGAATCCGGTATCCTTTGAGTGCCGATGTTACCTCCGTAGTTTCCGTTTTGTAGGAAGCAGGCAGACCACATGCAATCATAACTGTGCGGTTCTCGAGTTCACGCTTCATAAATTCGACGAAAGGTTCCTTCATTTCTTTTGGCTCCATATATTGATCTCACCATAAAATAAAAAATTCTTGCTATTTCCAGCCTCTCCATCGTCATTCGACATAACTGGATGCCAACTTGAAATAATCAGAGGCCCTGGAAGCGGCTTCCGAGCGTCTCTCCTCCGAGATATGTTCATCATCCAACTGGAAACTGTTTACCTTTCCGCGCACCACCGCACGGTAAACCTTGTAAAAGGTCAACAAATTTTCGACATCACCGCCCTCTTCCGCATCTACGCGGTAAAAATCCCACAGGCTTGCAGCCTGCGCGGCTCCGCCATGGTATTCAAGATCCATCAACAAAAAGGCGAAATCAGCTATGGTGTCGCTGTAACGGAAACGCTCGTTGAATTCTATACAGTCGATTACCGAGACTTGATCCCCCAGACAAACATGTTCCATGTGTAGATCTCCATGGCAGTCACGTATCTTTCCCTGGGCAATCC
>CAYXDR010000473.1:0-2633 GCA_964463515.1 uncultured Desulfobacteraceae bacterium
ACCCTCTACGCGGGTAGCTAAAGTGGTTAAACACTACGGCGCAGATGTCAAAATGCTGGTTGACGATCAGGTTTTCGACGCCGGGAGCATACTCTGGCTTCTGAGTGCAGGCGGATACATTTTAACGAAGGGATTGGACAAGGTTACATTCAGGGGTGATAAGCGGGCACTGGACGATCTGAAGCTCCTGGCAGGTTACAACTACGGCGAAACCAAAGACGGAAAAGACATTCCGTTGCCCGAGGATCTAGCTTACCTGAAGTAGTTTCCATCCGGAAATGGCCTTTTCGGGCCAGCCCCACGAATAAAGCCGGGAAAAGTCCGCACCTGCCTTCGCCGGCACGGGCAGTTTGAACTATGCGCTAGTTCCCTTCAGGTATCTCCTTGTGGGAACGACCGCTAACCGGCTCCGGGCAACATCGGTTTTCTTTCCTTCGGGAGTCAAGCCGGAGCGGCGGTGAGCTGCCGTCCTTCGCCTCTCCGATGTAAATCGTACGGTGGGGAAAGGGAATTTCAATGCCGCGCTGGTCGAACGCTTCTTTGACCCGTCGGTTGAATTCCCTCCGGACCATCCACTGCATCATGGGTTTGGTGGTGAACCTCACCCTGATGATAACCGCGGAATCATCAAATCTGTCCAGCCCGAAGATTTCAAGAGGTTGAAGCATGTAGGAACCATACTGATCATCTGCCTGCATTTCGGCCCCTATTTGTTTCAAAATTTCAATAACTTCTTCCGTATTTTCCCTGTAAGCCACCCCTACATCCGCAATAATGCGGGAGTATTCCTTGGTATAATTGATCATTCTATCTATAGCGCTGTTGGGGATGACATGGACATTGCCGGATACATCGCGGAGCCTTACTGTGCGCAGGCCTACAGATTCAACCATTCCGCTGTTTCCACCGAGATCCACCCAGTCCCCAACCCTGAGACTTTCTTCGAACAGGATGAAAATCCCGTTTATCAGATCTTTGACCAGTGTCTGGGAGCCGAAACCCACCGCGAGTCCGAGGATACCTGCCCCTGCCAGTATAGGAGTGGTGTTGACCCCTAGCTGCTGCAGTATCACTACGCCTGCTACAAAAAAAGTTGATATTTTAACGGCAGCCCTGAGCATCGGTATCAAAGTTTGAAGTTTCTGCCCTGCTGTGCCCTTAGCCTTCAGTACGTAGTCGCTTGCAAAATTGCTTATGTGCACAACCCCGGCTACCATCAGCAAGGTCACCATTATCGTGATACCTCGCATAATAACCTCGATGCCGATTTTTGAACCTATCATGCCTGATACAGGAACGCCCCAGAGCTGTGCAGCGGCCCCTCCGGCGATCAACAACACCAACCATCTGGTTAATCGTTTTACGATCCAGATGAACCTGTTGGCTTTTTCCTCAAGTTCGGGGAAACGTACCTTGACGGCAGCCCCGATTACGAATAAACGGTTGAAAATACGGTCGATAAGGCGTAAAACAAGCATCGTTGCAAAAGCCAGCGCAACGCATCCAGCGGTTGCATCCCGGAGATAGGCGAATGCCGCACGATGACCGGTCATCAGATTAAAGGCCACAAACCAAATGTAAACAACCAGAAAAACCGGAGCATAGCGTAATGCTAGATACCGGGTTTTTCCCTTGGCGTAAGCCGGCCGGCCTTCAGATGTGGAAAGTTGGCCGCTGAGCCGGATTTTCAAGTCACGCCCGACCTGCATTATTAAAACGCTCAGCATCAAAGGGAAAGGCAGAACCAGGATTCCTCTGATAAACAAAAATGCCTGGCGATCAACGGTGAGAATATCCAGAATACCGGAGGCCAGAAAAAAAACAGCACCGTAATTCAGCAGCCTTACGATCCACAACCACCAGTAATTTGCATATTCATCACTGATACTGAGTATCCTCGATCCGGGATGATGGGGTGAAAAAGGAAGCCGTAGAAGCTCAAGCGCAGTCCTGTAAAGCAAGAGGGTGACAAAAATGCGCTCAAATATTACGTTTACTACTGGGACCGTGGAAAAATAACCCGCCGACAACGCGTAAACCACAACCAGAGCGGCACAGGGCACAATATTGAGAAATCCAGTGGCTGCCTCTATCAGCACCCTGAGAGGCAAAAAGCCTTTCGGCTCTTTCATGCGACGCAAAAAGCCCCGGACTCCACCCCACGCAAGCAAGGCACCCAGGATAGCGGCGACAGCGCTCAGCGTAGAGCCCTGTATCTCCTGCCGGTTTGCCGGGTTTTCCAGAAACCGCCTTGCATTCCTGAAGGCATCGGGAACACCCACTGCCAATTCAAACGCCCTGGCACCCGCAGACAACACCGAACGCGACAATTCTTCGAGCCAGGAAGTGAATCTCTTAATCAAAGCCTCATCAGGCTCTTCGAGGGGCCGGGGGGATTTTTGTGCAGCATCCTGTCGAGCAGCTATCAACCCTTTTAAATGGCTGACTAATTCCTGGCGCCTTTCAGGGTCTTCCAGGACGTCGACAACCGCTTCCAATTCCTTTAATTCATTTTTTCCATTTTCGTTCGCGGCCAGGCTCATTGAACCGCAGACGGTTATGGATAACAAAATGAACCCTATCAACTTCCATTTGGAAGACCCCATCGATACCCTCTCCCCCCCCCGATACCT
>CAYXDR010000474.1:0-2010 GCA_964463515.1 uncultured Desulfobacteraceae bacterium
AACTTTTCCCCTCGTGGCAAGTATCATCTTTTTCATGTCTTCTCGCCGGACACCGAAGCCGCGACCCCCGATACATGCGATAACCTCGTATTTCGGGTTATCCGGGGAGCGACCGGCAAGACTAAGCTCTCCCAGATGCTGTATACGCGTCACCTTGTCTCTAGCTGTGCCGTCATCTTCGGTGATCTTCGCCTCAATGATTACTTGCGGATTGAACTCGCTGGGAATAATAAAATCCGGGGTTTGATCGAAGCCTTCAATTCTTTCCGCTCGTTTGGTCTTTCTGAAACTGATCCCCGCGCTGGAGAGAACATCTTCAATTGCTGATTCCAGGCTGTCACCAACGAGTTCGCTTACCGAATCCCTATGGCCGGCAAACGGTCTTCCTAGAAAACGTTCATAAAGTAGCATGGCATAGGGCGCGCCCATTCCCGATAAATTCCTGATGCTGACAATCCCCTGTTTCGTATCGGCCTTATCCAGCCGGTGGAATTGATCCGCGTTCACGTCAGGAGCACCTGATGTAAGTAACTCGCAGGCGGTCTTAACCATTGCTTTGAGGCGATTCTTTATGACCCCATTGGTGTTAAGTGCAGTGTCCGGACTCATGCGGACTTTTCTATCCAGAGATCTTGCGAAACCTTGACTTACCTGCACCCCCGTTCTTTGTGTCGTCACATACCCCCACTCGGGGGGCGTAAAACCAAGCATCGCGCGCAGAACCACAATTGAAATAGGCTCTGAAACGGTGACAGGGTAAATTCTCTCTGAATCCATCTGTGAAAATGCGCTGGTTGCAGCCTTCAGGGCTTCATAACCACGTTCGAACACCGAATATTCTACAAAACCAACCCCTTTGGGCAACACGAGGAATTCCGACTCCAGGCACGAAAACACCGCATCAACGTACTTATCAGGATCATGAAAAATTTTCTCCAGAGAAGCTTCAAAAGGGTACTCCAGCATCTTCGTCTCCATATTCTGCAACGTTTTCCTGTACAGAGAACAAGGGCAAACTTCCGGCCATTGAAAAATCCTCTGCTTTTCCTGCTGTATCAAGGTCCATTAAGGTTTCTATCTCAGACCAATCTCCGAAGCGCTTAAGCCAGTCCGCGACCTTTAAAATCCGCATCGTCGTCGATTGGTCCTTGCTCCATCCATTGCGCAAAGACCAGATAGCGAGACGGATGAGGTGCCCACAAATGATACACCGAATGTCACCCTGGGTGGGTTTCACATTTCCGGCCCTCAGATTAACAATGTCTCCTCCAACGATTTTTGCAACGCCGGCCGGAGAATCCGCCAGCCATTTTTTCTTCATCACACCTGTTCTGCGACAAACAAACACTGTATCGATAATGGATGAACCGGTACCGTTTATGTGAATGGAGGCGCCCATTTCCGCCGGGCAAGGGATGGTTGCAGAACACGTCAAACCGGCATCCAGTATAGCTACCGCAATGGAATAATATGCTTCGATGCTGTTATGATGGTAGGTGAACACCAGTGGAGCGCCCGGTTTCAATGCTTTGCTCATACGTTGAAAAACAGAAGAAATTCCTTCCGTGAAGTGTTCAATCCCGCGACGCATATCCACGTTCCCGGTCAACTCATAAGGGGTGCGGGTGGAATCCATCTGAAATTCTTTCCTATTCGGCCCGACCAACTTTTTGAGCCATACATAACAAAAATCCATCAGTTCAGCGTACTGCACATTCCCGAAATAAGGAGGATCGGTAAAGACACCGTCCAGGGACGCATTCGGCAGCTTGCAAGCTGCTGCATCCTGACATGAGAGATCGACTTTTCGCTTGAGCCCGCTTTCATCCCCTTTAATATGATCACCGATCCATTCTCCGATAATCGGTACTATTTTTTTCGATCGCCCCTGATGTTTGACCTCGAACGGATGCTCGCAATAGGTTTTGGCCTTTGTGAACTTCTCGATTATGTTCGCCCAGCCGCCGCTCCCAATACATATTTTTCGACCGGGCTCCATGATACCAGGGA
>CAYXDR010000474.1:2020-2630 GCA_964463515.1 uncultured Desulfobacteraceae bacterium
AACCCGACGGGAAACCCGTGAACCGAAAAAATATCCAGAGACTTGAGGGCTCTAACGTCATAACGGCATAACATGTTTTGATAACGCAAGAGATCGGAGAGATTGGTCGCCAGTGCATTTCTGACACGATCATCCGGCGTTTTTGCAATTATATTCGCGGAAAGTTCAAGCCCTATCAGTTGGCGACTATTGAACATTTCCCTATATCGAGTGTATCCCCATCGGTGCAGGCGGTCTGTTTCATCACCTGTTGGAATCTTGTCGTTTGGAATATATCCTGGACGCATACCCGCAAAACGCCTTTCAACCTCAGCCAGCCGTTCAATGTCCCGCTCGTCGGGTTTCTTGAAAAATCTGCCTGAGTGCGATGGCCTGCAACCAGGGCAATAGTATTCCATGGCGAAAAGGCGGTGCCGGGGAGGGCCGAGCTGGGCATCGGGATAAACGTTTTCGGCTCCACACTTCGGGCATTTACAACGGTTCCGCCTCGCAGGTCCGTTCAACACCAATGTTTTTCCGCAAGAAAGGCATGGACCTGGATCGTCCCTGCTTTCAGTTTCAGTCAACTCCCCACATTCGTGGCAAACAAAAACATTTTTTGGATGTCTGG
>CAYXDR010000475.1:0-2628 GCA_964463515.1 uncultured Desulfobacteraceae bacterium
CGATGCCGATAGCGACCCCGACCCCGAAGGATATCGTTGTTTTGACTTTTTACGACCTCGTCAAAATTGATGGAACCATGAAAAGTTCCTTGTTTGGCGGTCTTAAGGGTTTACCAAGAAGGGCTTGCCCGTTTCCTTACCAGGGATGGGTGCGTCATGACCCTCAGGCAGTGACCGGAGAAGCAAAACCACTCTATTTGTCTAGAAATAAATCCGGCTGCCAACGCAGACAAATTAGGCGATAATCTGGTGGATGGCAAGCCAAATTATGAATCCTGACATTTATGCGGACCAAAGCGCTTTTCCCATAGCTGCCATGGGGACGGGGATGCCCCTTCTTTACTGCTCTGGCAATCAGGGGGCATATGCCCCTGATTTCACATACGGAGGAGTGGTCGAACGGTCAAGGCTCCGGTACTGAACCGCTTCGGCCACGTGATCGAAGCTTATCTCCGCGCTCCCTGCAAGATCTGCTATGGTGCGGGAGATTTTCAATATCCGGGCAAGAGCCCTCGCGCTCATCCCGAAACGTTCCATGGCCTGTTCCAGCAACGTGTTTGACCGTTCATCCACCTTGCAGTATTTCCGAATATGGCGGCTCGACATCCCGGAATTTGTAAATATGGGTTCGTCCTGGAAACGCTCAGATTGGAAGCTCCTGGCTCTTTCGACCCTTTCAAGAACATTCTCCGAGCCTTCCTCCTCCTCGGGTCCGGAAAGGTCCTTGTAGGGAACAGACGGAACTTCCAGGTGCATGTCTATGCGATCGAGAAGCGGTCCCGAAATTTTCGATCGGTAACGCTGGATCTGGAGATAATTGCAGGTGCACTGCCTTCGGGGGTCCCCGAGAAATCCGCACGGGCAAGGATTCATTGCGGCTACCATCATGAATCTGGCCGGGTAGGTGACACTCGAAGCGGCCCTTGAAATCGTTACAAAGCCCTCTTCCATGGGTTGGCGAAGCACTTCGAGCACGTTTTTTTTGAATTCGGGAAGTTCATCCAGAAAAAGCACGCCGTTATGGGACAGGCTCACCTCGCCGGGTTTGGGATTTTGCCCCCCTCCGATCAAACCGGCATCGGAAATGGTGTGATGAGGAGCGCGGAACGGTCGTTGGGTTATTAACCCATGGCCTTTGGGCATCAACCCCATGATGCTGTAGATCTTTGACGTCTCGAGAGATTCTTCGAAGCCCAGGGGCGGAAGAATAGTGGCAAGCCTCCGTGCAAGCATCGTCTTTCCCGATCCGGGCGAGCCGATCATCACCACGTTGTGAGACCCGGCTGCGGCTATTTCAAGTGCCCTTTTTGCGTGCTCCTGGCCGCGCACATCTCTGAAATCCGAATCATAGACCGGTGGCTGAAAAGCCGCGCCTTCAGCGGTATGAAATGCCGGAACATCGGCTTCTCCTCGAAGGAAACCCACGGCTTCGGCCAGATTAGCCACCGGGTGGATGCCTATGCCTCCTACCACCGCTGCTTCCGCGGCGTTTTCCTTGGGCAGCACCATTCCCCTTAATCCCAGGTTTCTGGCCTCTACTGCGATGGGAAGCACTCCGCGTACCGGCCTTAACATTCCGTCAAGCGCCAGTTCACCCAGGCACACCAGTCCACTGAAGGTTTCCGGCGGGACAAGCCCGGTAGCCGCCAATATACCGACAGCCATGGGGAGATCGAAACCCGAACCTTCCTTCTTGATGTCAGCAGGTGCCAGATTGACGGTTATACGGTCAGAAGGGAAATAATAACCGGAATTCTTTATTGCGGCCTTGACCCGCTCCTTGCTTTCCTTGACTGCCCCCTCGGGTAGCCCCACGGTCGCAAAAGCCGGTAAACCTTGGGAAATGTCCACTTCGACTTCAACTACATAAGCCTCGATACCAATAACTGCACTGCTCAGAACTCTGGATAACATGTTTTGGCCTCCGGTTAAGCCGGTCAAAAAAATGCGAAAAAAAGAATATAGCCGGTGGGGGGAGAACCGGATGCCGCGAAACAAAAAGCGAAGTTGAAGCGTTGGAAAAACCGCTTACTTTATTGTTTACATCTAGCACAAAAAATATTATACAACAATATTTATCCCAATACGGGGGAAAGAAATCGTCTCCGTTTGATTGTTTGTATCATATACTATAGACTCCGGTTCAATCAATAGTTAGTATATCGCGATAGCCGGATGAGTTTTGGATTTTCAGGAGGCCTTCATGGCACGTATCACAGTGGAAGATTGTTTGAACAAAGTGGACAACAGATTTGCCCTGATCCATCTTGCAGCCAAACGGGTCCGTCAGCTCCGAAAGGGTTCCGAACCGCTTGTTATCTGCAAAAACAAAGACTCCGTAACGGCTTTGAGGGAAATCGCCGCGGGCCGTGTGATGCAGATGAAATCGACGCTGGAAGCATCCCTGCCTGACAGCGGAGATATCCCCTTTTTCATGCCGCTTTCGAACGAAGAAGCGGAAGGCGGAAACGAGAGGGAAGCTGCGGACATGAATTTCCAGGATAAGAATACGGAACAAGAATCGGATTCTAATGCAGCGACCGGGTCTGGTTCTACAAAAGAGGAAGACCCTGCTCAAGGGGAGGGGAAATGACTAAGAGAGATTACTACGAAACCCTTGGAGTATCT
>CAYXDR010000476.1:0-2626 GCA_964463515.1 uncultured Desulfobacteraceae bacterium
TACCATCCCCGCCGGAACCGTGTTAGCTGTTAGCTGTTAGCTATTAGCTGTTAGCCGGGCGGAAAGTACGTCTCTGTCGGCGTGCCCGTAATGGAAAATTCAATGCTTGGTGAACCGTTTCCGACAATGCAGAAAGTTCAATGACTGACCTGTTTTTTGAGTACCGAACCGGACGAGAAAACAGGCATGGATACTACATAAGTATAAATACGCATATATGTGAAATTTTTCACAATGATAATGCCTGGGTACGAAATGTATAGAATAATTTTTTCCTTGCAAAAAAGCCCATTTTCCTGTATTTATTACAAAAATCTAATTTTTAAGTATTAATAAGTGTTAGCGCATATCTTTAGTTTGTTTTCTTCATGAAAAAATTATATTATATATAAACTGGTAAAGTTAATCTTTGGGGGGAGAACTAGCTATGGTCCTGTTTTTTAAGTATCTACTAGTTACAGTATTTTTTTGTGTTCAATTTTTATTTGTAACTTTCGCCAGTGCTGAAACGGTATATGAAATGCTGGAAAAAGTTGTAGCTGAACACGAGCTTATCCAGGCTGCCGAGGCACGGAAGGATGCGGCCGGCCAGGTCCTGAAACAGTCCAGGGGCGCGTGGTATCCCCAGGTGACCGCCCTTGCCAACATAGGCAGGCAGAATATTGATCCGGCAGCTGGAGCCCTTAACACCAGGGAAAACAGGAACATTCAAAACATTCGAACAACCCAGTTGCTCTATGACTTCGGCCGGACCGGCGCCGGTGTGGAAAGATCGGAAGCGGGACTGGAAAGAAGCAAATTCGAGCTTGCCGCAACCAGGCAGGATATCATACTGCGCGGAGTAACCGCGTATCTGGACGTGTATCGACATAACCAGCGACTGAAGCTGGCAAGGCAGTCCGAACGAAGAATCGTTCAACTGACGGGCATAGAAGAAACTCTGGTCACCAAGGGGGCGGGACTTGCCTCCGACGTCCTCCAGGCCAAGTCTCAGCTGGCGGGTGCAAAAGCCGTAAGGGTCCAGGCCGAAGGCGAGTTTAACAATGCCATGAACCGGTTCAGAACCGTTTTCGGCTATTCTCTCACAGACGGGCAGATACAGGCGATGGTGGTCCCTCCAAGGCCCGAGGAACACATCCCCGCAAACATCGACGAAGCAGTCTCTATAGCCGCTCAAAACAGTTTTGACCTCAACATGGCGGACAAAGACATTGAAATGGCGGAGCATGAAATCAGGTTCCGACAATCAATGTACTACCCCACCCTGAACCTCGTGGGCGAGGCAAACCGCAAGGAAAATGACGACGGTGTCAGGGGAACCCGAAGAGATGTCCTGGGCATGGTTGAGTTGAACTGGACCCTGTTCAGCGGGGGCAGGGACAGGGCTGCGGTTAATCAAGCCAGGTACATCCTTAAGGATACAGAAAAGCGCAAGGAAGACCTTGAGCACCTGGTTCAGGAAAGGGTGCGCACGGCCTGGAGGAACATGCTCACATCCAGGGAAAACGCCAGGTTTTTGCGCGACCAGGCCGATATCATGGAAGAGTTCCTCAAGCTGGCAAAGCGGGAAAGGAAACTGGGAACAAGATCGCTCCTCGATGTTCTGAGCGGCGAAGTGACGCACCTAAATGCCCTCAGTAATGCCATATCCGCGGACATAGACCACGAACTTGCGCTCTACAACATGCTTTACGCGATGGGCAAACTGGAGCTGGATAGAATTAAGTGACTTTTATAGGAGTTTTGAGATGGCATCTGCGAATCCGGGGCAGCAAATCGGCGAAGTTATAGGCATCAAGGGTGTAGCGAAGGCCGAATCGGGCGGAACCGTCAGGATTCTCGAAGAGGGAAGCCCTGTTTACGAAGGTGAAAAAGTCATCACCGAATCCGGGGGCAACGTCGAAATCCGTTTTCTCGACGACACCCTCCTCTCACAGGGCCCCGATTCCGTGCTGAGGCTCGACGAGTATGTCTTCGATCTGAAGGATGCTGATAATTCTGGCCTGTCCTTTAACCTGATGCAGGGAGCATTCCGCCATGTTACCGGCAAAATAGCCGAGCAGAACCCCGAGCGGGTGAACCTGGAATCCCCTTTGTCCCTGATCGGCATTCGGGGCACAATCACGCTTCACAACATCGGGCCTGAGGGCGAATCCCACGGGGTTGAATACATAACCGACGGCTACCGGATAATTATCACCGACTCCTTCGGCGAAGTTCGCATAATCGACTACCCCATGGCCATGATGGACGTTTTTCCGGATAGGCCCATGGGTTTTCTCCGTCCTTTGAGCCAGCAGGAAATGCAGGTTTTCAGCGAAATTTCCCAGGCAGCGCAGCAGGCGGCCGGAACAGAAGGCGATGACGATGACGACTCCGGGGACGATGACGGCAGCGGGGACGAAGGCGATTCCGCCGGCGGCACCGGTGAAGGTGATGACGGTGAAGGCGGCGGGGACGACGGCGATTCCGGTGAAGGAGGAGACGACGGGGATGAAGAAGGTGGTGACGACGGAGATGATGGCGATGACGGCGATGACGACACCGATCAGCCTGACGACCCGGACCCCACGCCCGCCCCGACACCGATGCCGACCCCCGAGCCCACTCCCGAACCGACTCCTCC
>CAYXDR010000477.1:0-2624 GCA_964463515.1 uncultured Desulfobacteraceae bacterium
CCGACACGGTTCTGTCTAACAGGTTGGCTATCTTGTTCTGTCCGCCTACGCTATACTGCTGACGTCACGGTATTTTTCAATCCTAAATCCTGATTGGCCACATTTCTGAAGCGTCTTTGACGATATCCACAAAGCTTCTGGAGTCCTGCCCATGCTCAAAGACATTTTCGAAGCCCCTGCCCCGGTTCATCACATGGGACCATGCCCCTGCTTATTCGATTCTGAGTAGTCTCGACATAGTTTCTTTGTATCACAGCACCATTCAATCGTTTCGAAGGGCAGACTTGGAAGCCCATGTCTCTGGTCTCAAACTCCGTTACCGAAACCAGCCCAAAGCCGAAATCGGTAATTATTTACCGAGAACGGCCTTGAGCCGAAATCTCGAAAAAGATGGAAGGGAATAAAATGGCCCTTTCAAATCGCCGGTTTTATCCCAGTTTCAGATCAGCGGTGGCAAGGGGAAAATCCGCCAGGATTAAAAGCAGCAAAATCCAGGATTTCAAAAGGTTTGATTCGAGTTATTATGGTTAATTCTTTTCTTATGGATTGGCTTCGAGCCACTCAATGGCGTAGGATAATTCTGGATCATCGCCGTTTGCAAAGGCAATCGAGGTGGCCATCAGGGATAGGTCCGAAGAATTGACCCGATCATACTGGCTATACCCGCCGTTATGGGTACGGTGCAAATGGCTTGACCTCTATAATGGACCCCATTATAATATGACCCATGATAAGAGCGTTTAAGTCTGCTGGCACAGAGGATATTTTTGATGGTGTGGCATCACAGGCAGCCCGAAGATGCTGCCCTCAATCTATTTGGCCGGTTGCTCGCCGAAAATTGGATCAAATCAACAGAGCTCGGGACATTAATGAACTTAATGTGCCTCCTGGAAATCGATTGGAACCTTTGAAAGGCGATCGGGAGAATCAATACAGTATCCGCATTAATCAACACTATAGAATTTGTTTTACATGGGAGGAAGGCCATGCCTATGAGATCGAAATCACAGATTACCACTGATATTGGGAGGCGGTTGCCTCGAAATCGACCCCCGACGCATCCTGGAGAGATGCTTTTCGAGGAATTCGTCAAACCGCTTGGCCTTACACAGGCAGAACTAGCTCGTCGTCTTGGCGTGTCTTACCCTCGCCTGAACGAAATTATCAAAGGCAGGCGTTCGGTAACTCCAGATACGGCATTGCGTCTTTCCCGTGTTTTGGGTATGTCCGCAGACTTCTGGCTGGGCTTGCAACAAGATTGGGACCTTTGGCACGCAATGAACCGTCCTGAAGCAAAGCAGATTAATCGCCTGAAACCAATTCCCAGAGATCAACCTTCTTTTGCATAACCCTCCGAGCTAGTTTCCATCCGGAAATGGTCCTTTTGCCCAATCTCTGCGTCAAACAGCGGTCTTGCTTGTGCGACGTACTCCAGTACGTCTCCGCGCAAGCCCTTGTTTTCCTTGATCTTGAACAAAATCCCTCATTTCCGATCTCGAAACTTCACTCGTACCCATCCGGCATTTCCGGATGGGTACGAGCTATGATGACATCGGACCCAAAAAACCACCGGCGGAGGGATCACCAATAACAAAAGTGCGAAAAAATCTGAACACCCCTTTTACCGGTGCTCCCGCCTGGGCGGCGAAAAATTGGTGCCGTAGAAGCTTACGGTGGGCTTCAAATAAAAGCGACCACATAAAAATGGAAGGCCGGAAACTAAAAACAGGGTATTGGTTGCTGATTCGTGCGGCCAATTGCCCCCTTGCCGATCAGGCCTTTCCCCAGATCAGGTCAACGTTGTAGGCCTCGAATTGGCTGTCCACCGTCACGATCGGCACCCGCTCTACTTGTGCCTGTGATATGAGAAGACGATCAAAGGGATCCCTATGATGCATAGGCAGGGAAGCCACGTGAAGGGCATGCACATGGTTGATTGGGAAGGGCAGAATCCCATCCCGCAACAACCGTGACGGAACAAATTTCTCCGGCTTTTCAGGAAGTGGTAACTTTCCGATCGCATATTTGATGGCGATCTCCCAGCTGCTGGCCGCCGAAAGAAAAATGTCATTGTGCCCGTCCATGATGAGTTCTTGTGCCCTGGGAGCCAGTTTTTCCGGAGTCGTTAACCACCAAAGCCAGCAATGCGTATCAAGGAGTATTTTCATGTTTCAAAATCACCCAATAGATCGTCGGGCAACGGGGCATCAAAATCCTCCGGAACCAAGAATTTGCCTCTGTCCCGCCCCGGCTGGCGCTTCTCACAAGGCTCCCGCCACGGAACGAGCCGTGCCACGGGCTTTCCGGCTTTTGATATAATGATTTCTTCACCAGCCGAAATGCGGCTCAGCAATCGCGAAAGATGGGTTTTTGCCTCATGAATGTTAACCGTTTGCATCGATTACCTCCGGAATGATGCCAATCCATTCCTATTCATTTCCTTTTTTTCCAAGCGTTAAAATAGACTAACCTATAGACTAACTTCTTGTCAAGCCGCCAAACTTTTCCCAACATCCGTCTGGAATATCTTCATCGCTCCGCGGCCGGGAACCCCTTGCCGCTTTTCCGTGTCTGAAACCGGATGGTATCCTGGTTCCATTTTCGGCAAACAAACTGGACAAAAG
>CAYXDR010000478.1:0-1850 GCA_964463515.1 uncultured Desulfobacteraceae bacterium
GCTGGTCCACATCGTGCTGGTACTGCCCCACGCCGATGGCTTTGGGATCTATCTTGACCAGTTCGGCGAGAGGATCCATGAGCCGCCTGCCTATGGAAACCGCACCCCGCACTGTAAGGTCGTGGTCCGGGAACTCTTCCCTGGCCGCCTCGGATGCGGAATAAACCGATGCACCGCTTTCATCCACCATGATTATGATTATTCCGGCCGGAAGGCCCATGTCCCTTAAGAAACGCTCTGTTTCGCGACCCGCCGTGCCGTTTCCCACCGCGACGGCTTCTATCCGGAACTTCTCACAGAGGGCCTTTATCCGCCTGGCGGCCTCGGTATTGGACTGGGCGCTTTTGTGAGGATAGATGGTATCGGTATGGAGGAGTTTTCCCTGGGCATCCAGGCACACGACCTTGCAGCCGGTCCTGAAGCCGGGATCGATGGCGAGCACCCGTTTGCCTCCAAGCGGTGGGGCAAGAAGGAGCTGCCTGAGATTGTCCGCAAAAATGCTTATAGCCGTTTCGTCTGCCAGCTTCTTTGTTTCGAGCCTTGTTTCGGTTTCGATGGAATGCGACAGCAGTCGCTTGAAGGCGTCTTCCACCGCGAGACTCACCTGTTTGGAAGACGCAGAGGAGCCTTTGACGAAAAGCCTTTTGAGACGCCCCAGGGCGCTTTCTTCGTGGACCGTCACCCGGAGCATGGTGAAACCTTCCTTCTCCGCCCTCCTCATGGCGAGCACCCTGTGGGATGGGGCAGAGGATACCGGCTCTGTCCAGTCGAAATAATCCCGATACTTGGCTCCCTGTTCCTCCATGCCTTCAACAACGCCTGAGACGAATTGACCTTCCTTTCTGTAGAGTTCCCTGAGAGCCTGTCTCGCATCCTTGTTTTCATTCACCCATTCTGCAATGATATCGCGAGCGCCAGCAAGGACTTCGTCGATGTCTGCGACACCGTTTTCAGGGTGTATGAAAGGGGCGGCCACAGCTTCCAGATCGTCTGTTTCCTGGGTGAAAAGTTCCAGGGCGAGCGGTTCTAGGCCCTTTTCCTTTGCCACCGTGGCCCTGGTGCGCTTTTTGGGACGAAAGGGAAGGTAGATGTCCTCGAGTTCGGTGAGGCTCCGGGCCGCGATCACCGAGACCTTTAATTCGTCGGTGAGTACTCCCTGGTCTTCGAGGGAGCGCAGGATGGTCTCCCGACGCTTGTCAAGTTCCGCCAGCTGTGCCAGGCGGTCCCTGATGGTGGTGACCGCCACTTCGTCGAGGGAGCCCGTGGCCTCCTTGCGGTATCTGGCGATGAAGGGCACCGTGGCCCCCTGTTCGATGAGTTCGGCGGCGGCCCTCACGCGGGCCGGCTGAACTTCCAGCTCTGCCGCTATGGTCTCTACGTGTCGGTCTTTCATTCACATCTCCGCATCCTGGTCTGCGCTTAAAATGCCATTTCCACGAGTGTCGGGATGCAGACAGCCTCGTTTGCCTTAGCCCGCTGCCGCCCATCCCGATAGTTTCAAAAAAGTGCTTCTCTTATAAGACCGCATATGTCCCTGTTTCCGGCGATAAGTGAAATTCCCCGTTTTTCTGTAAGGTAGCAAACCGCGCCCCCGGCTTCTTCCACTAGCAGGGTCGCCGCAGCCACGTCCCACAGGCTGAGGTTCAGTTCCCAGAATCCGTCGAATACCCCTGCCGCGACCAGGGAAAGATCGTAGGCGGCCGATCCGGTCCTTCGAAGGCCCCTTACGAGGGGGACCATGCGTGCAAAATATTCGCCGTTGTTTTCCGGGTGCTCGGCCCTGTCATAGGGAAAACCGGTGGCTAGAACGCATTGATTAAGAATATTCTTTCGGGACACGGACACGTTCC
>CAYXDR010000478.1:1860-2611 GCA_964463515.1 uncultured Desulfobacteraceae bacterium
CCTGCCGTCCACAAAGGCGCCTTTACCGGCGGCGGCGCTGAACATCTGGTCCAGCACAGGCACGTATACAACCCCGGCCGCTGATTCCCCGCGGTGCTGGAGCGCGATGGAAATGCAGAAGAGGGGGAAGCCCTGGGCGAAGTTGGTCGTGCCGTCCAAGGGGTCCACCACCCAGCGCCACTCGGATTCGACGGAGTGGGGGGCGGCTTCTTCGGAGAGTATGCCGTGGTCCGGAAAGCGGCGCTTCACCGAGTCCATGATAACCTGTTCGGCCCTGCGGTCGGCCTCGGTCACCAGGTCAACACCGCTCGATTTACTGGAAATTTCGAGGTCATGTTTTCCGAAAAAGTCCATCAGGACCATGCCCGCTTTCCGGGCCGTGGATTCGGCGAACCGGACGGCTTGATCCAGGATGTTATCGTCGTGTTCCAATGTCCTGCCTCCTGCAGAAAAACTCAAAACCGAGGCCGGGTTCACGCCCGGTCCAGGGAAGCTATAACACGGCTATAGGGGCTGTGCCAAGTCCTGATCCGCCGTCAAGATGCCAAGGGCTGTAACGGTTCCGGCGGGGACGGCGGCTTTGTTGCGGGACCTTCATATTTTTAAGTTCTCCCCGAGAAAGACTTTGTATTCCCTGTTGGGGCGATTTTGAGCGCCGATGAAGAAATGGAGACCACCGAAATTTGATGGCCTCGTAAAAGTACCATCCCGGCTTATCGGCGTCGGGGTCGGAATCGGTATCGGGGTCGAA
>CAYXDR010000479.1:0-2610 GCA_964463515.1 uncultured Desulfobacteraceae bacterium
GAAATTGATGGCTGGAAGTTTTTTAAGGCCAACGAAGGCGGGACGCAGAAAGAGTCTCATTTCCAGTGTGATGGGGTGGATAACCTGACGCTGAAAAATATCTGCGTCGAAGGTGACTTCGCTGCGGGTATCTTCGAAACCGGCGCGGATGAGTGTCTCGGAATGCAGATCGACGGCATTCAGATGAAGAACACCAACGCGACCGGGCAGTGCTTCTTGATGGATCCGGATAACACCGGCTGGGCGAAGAACGTCCAGGCCCGGAACGCGAAGGGTCTTGCCGCGAACACCACCGCCAAGCTGCACTGGGTTGTAAGCGCAGATGCTGTTCCGCAGTGCGTGGGAAAGCCGGATGGCATTGTCGCCGATAACACCACTGATGATCTGTTCATCATCAGCGGCGGGCCGGTCCGAGCCAAGATCACCGGCCTGGTCACAACTGAAATCGGTGGTGCTGCGGACATGAAACTCCAGATAACTACTGATGATCCAGCCGCAACGGTGGACCTGAATGCAGGAGCCGTAGCTATCGACGCCGATGCTGTAGGCACGGTTTACAACAACATCGGAGCAACCAGTGTTTTCACTCCGTCTTCAGGTTTCGGATATGTGATTCTCGATCCGGTGACTGAGGAGGAGACCGAATTCATTCTGGCCCCCGGGACGGTGAAAGCTCATTCTTCGGCCGCTCAGGACGGAGTCATCGCCTGGTACATGACTTACACTCCGCTTTCTCCTGGCGCGACGGTTGTCGCAGCGTAAGGCACGGAGGTATTAACCAATGAGGCCTAAGACCATCGTATTTTCGATGGAGGCTCTCGACCGTGACGGGGTCTGCCTCGCGCAGGCCCCGGCTGCGGCCGGGAACTTCACCATCAACGGGGCTTTGGCTGCGGGCGGTGTTGCGACGATGGATGTCGCGCGCCACCTGACGGCCTACGCTGCAGGGGATAACTCCGGCCGGGTGATAACCTTTACAGGGACTGACCGGCGCGGAAATGTCATTACCGAGGAAGTGACCGGTCCGAACGCCGGGACCGTCTCGACAACCCGAAATTTCAAGACCTGCACGCAGGTCGCGATCGACGGCGCCAGCGTCGGGAACGTCGAGATCGGCACCGGGGATTCAGCCGAAACGCAGTGGGTGCCTGTCGATTACATTTTTCGCACCCCTAGTTGCACGGTCACACTGTCTTCCGGCGCATCTATGACCACCAGCGTCAAAGCGACTGCTGACAACCCATGGGCCGATGGATTTGATGAGGCAACGGCTGCAACCACATCTATTGGGGAAACGCCGGACATTATAGACACAGGATTTGTCCGAGCGGTGCGCTTGGAGGTCACCGATTTTGTAAGTGGCACGGCTACCATGACGGTTTTGCAAGGGAGAGTCTAATGGCTTTTATCCCAGGCGAACCCTGGTTTATTTGTGATATTTGCGGACTCAAGGGTCGCAGGAGTGACATGGTGAAGAACTGGAAGGGCCAGATGGTTCATAGAGCCTCCTGCTATGAACCTCGTCACCCACAGGACTTCCCACCTCCTGCGATTGCCGACCAAGAGGCTGTGAGGGATGCAAGGCCGGAGCCGGACTATAACTTTATTGATCCTGGTGATGTTACCCCGGACGATTTGTAGAGAGGGGATACATGGCAACCCTTAAAGAATTAGACGATCTGCTCATCGAAGCAACACAGAGCGCATATGACGGTGACACCAGGCCGTGGATAAACAGGGCTGTTTCTGTAATCGCCGGCGGAATTCTGATGCCAGATCCACCTCAGCGTTTATCTCCGCCGATGCCGGACTTGTATTCGTCGGAAACGGTATCGACTTCTACCGAAAATGCTTACGTTGATCTTCCCGATACTTTCGGGAGGGAATTGTTTTTTGCTACTGTCGGGACAACACCAGTCAAGATCTTCGGAGTATTCTCGGAATTCTTGCGCCACTATCCAACCCTTTCCCTTACCAGCACTGTAGTTGCTGTCTCCCACAAGGCCGGCAAGCTTTATTACCAAGGCAAGCCTGCATCAAGCGTGAATATCACGCTCCATTTCTATCGACTGCCGGTTGCAATGGATGTCGAGGATGATGATGCGGTTCCAGACGGGATACCGTCACACCTTCAGGAATCGTTGCTTGTTTTCTGGGCGGCGAAGGAAATATTTAATCTCATAGAGGATGGTATAGGCGATCAGAAGACCAACACCACGGTTTACAACAGCCTATTCAGCAAGGCACTCATTGACCTCGAAGCCGTTGTTGGCAGAGATCAAGAGCCTGTTATTCTGGAGGGCGGAACTTGGTAGACCCCATCAAAATATCCAATTTCAGCGGGATGAATAACGTAAAAGACGCCGAAGGTCTTTTCATTATGGATGAAAATAAGGCCGCCGGTGCTGAGCCCCGTATCATCCTGAACGCGGATGTCACGGCTAAGGGCAGGCTTTCCAAGCGCGAGGGCTACGAGCTGTATGTCGCTCTGACCAACCCGCACAGCTTGGGGGCGCATTTCGGCCTGATGTTCTGTGTTTCACAGGGCAAGTTGAAAACAATCAATCATGGCACAGCGACGGATATTTGCGATGTCGCCGGGCCTGATTC
>CAYXDR010000480.1:0-2605 GCA_964463515.1 uncultured Desulfobacteraceae bacterium
CACGGGTGAATTCATCCTGGATGACCAGCCGCTCATAGAGAAAAATGTCCACGTAAAGGAAATAAAAAATCCGCTTCTTTTCTTTTTTCACGAAGACGGCGTCGTGGATCGTTCCCTGGTTGCAGATTACCACACCGGCTACTACCGGCCCCTTACCAATATAACCTACTGGCTGGATTACCGGTTGTGGGGGATGAACCCCGGGGGGTTTCGAACCACTAACCTGGCACTGCACATCGCGGCATCGCTGCTGCTGTTTCATTTCCTGGTGCAGTTTTGCCGAAGTCCCAACGCCTGCCTGGCTGCTGTTCTTGTCTTCGCCCTTCACCCGGTTCACACCGAATCGGTTGCATTCGTAACATCTAGGAACAACATCCTGGTGACGATATTTTCGCTGTGCTGCATGCTGTGCTGGGTCAACGGTTCGGAAAACCGGGGCCGGGGCTACTATAGCGCATCTGTGCTGTTTTATGCAATCGCTCTCGGTTTCAAGGAATTCGCGGTGATGGTTTTACCAGCCCTTTTTGTCTACCAACGCCTGGAGCGCGGCATGTTGCCGGTAAATTTTAGGGAAATAGCCTCGTATGTGCCGTTTGTTTTGATCACCTTGCTTTACCTGTTTGCACGGCAAAGTGTGACAGGTGCGTTTCTCAGCCCTTCGGATGATGGAAGTTTCTTCTTGCGTCTCGTTTACGCGCCGTGGCTGGTTTTGCTGAATTTGAAATATCTTCTGTTTCCCTTGGGCCTCCACAGTTTCATCTTCTGGTATCCGAAGGAACTCATGTCTTTTGAAAGCATCTCCGGGGTTCTCGGCCTGGTCCTGCTGGCGGGCTTTGTGTGGATCTTCAGGCGGAACAGGGCTGTGGTGTTCGCCTTTGCCGGGTTTCTGTTGGCACTTTTCCCTGTTCTTAACATCATCAGGACATCTGCCGTGACACTGGTTTCCCTGAGGTGGCTGTACTTTCCGTCCGTTTTTCTGGCCGTGGCACTGGCGGTGCTGGTTTCCCGTGGGCTGAACAGGCGATGGCATTTGACTACGGTGGTTCTTGCGGTGGTGCTTGTCTACTTCGGGGGGTATTCATACGTTTTGAACCAATACTTGTGGCATGATGAGGAAACATTTTTCCGCCAGGAAGCGACGCATTTCGATAATGCCTATTATTTTTCAGGTTTCGCCCGGCAGCTTCACCGTGAAGGCTCACACGAACAGGCGAAGATCTATTATGATCGTGCGCTCGACCGTTATCCCCGGGATCCTGATCTGCGGATAAGTTACGGCGGGTTTTTGGCGGATACAGGCCGTTTAGATGAGGCTGTGCGCGAACTGCGGAAGGCCGAGAAGCTTCTTCGCGTGCCCATTCATAAGGCCAGGTGGTACAACAACATCGGCACCGTTTATTTTATGAAAAAGGATTACCGAAAAGCCCTGGGATATTACCGGAGTGCGGTTTCCCTGGTGCCGGGGGATGAACTTTTCCGGGCGAACGAAGGCTCGGCCCTGGGGGCCATGGGAAGGTATGATGAAGCGATTCGGGTTTTTAAAAAGGGGTTGGAGTTCAACCCGGAATCCGGGATGCTTCTCAGGCGCCTAGAATTCGCGCTCAGGAAAAAGAATTCCAAGAGCAGCTTAATCCAGGAATGATGGCTTCGTAAAAGACCCCAAGCCGTCATACCTTAGACATCGTACAACTCCTCTCTTTTCCATTCCAACCCTTTTGAATTTGCACCGGCCCGGTCCATCAGCCGGAAACATTCTTCGATCCATTCATTCGAATCAGATATTACAGTTTGGGCAAGAAGCTTACGGATCAGGGCATTCATGGATGTTTGATGCTTTTCGGTATATTTCCTGCCTGCTTTCGGCAACTCTTCGTCCAGTGAAATTGTAATATTGGGCATGCTGCACCTCCTTTATCTTCTATGAGAACACATTCCAAGTGTACACTGATTAAGTGTAAAGTAACAACCAGAGCGCCTTGATTGCTTCTTGACGGGTGTGGACAGTAACGGTTTAATACGACGGGCAATCGACGTGGAATCGGAACACAACAGCGAAGGAGAGACCGGATGATTATGGGAGCCGGGGATTTCCCGGGCGGAAAGAACGCAGAGATGGTTTTGCTTGCTGTCCTGGCGGCGCTGGTGGCGGCTGTAATACCTCTCTGCCTGGTCCCGCCGGTGGCAAAGGACGTGATAATACATCACCTCTCCGTCCCCAGGTTATACCTCGAACACGGGGGCATATACGAAATCCCGGGCATGGTTTTCAGCTATTACCCCATGAACCTGAACCTGCTATACATGATTCCCCTTGCCCTTGGAAACGACATCGTGCCCGCATTTATACACTTCGCATTCGCCCTGGCAACGGCCCTGATCCTTTTCATGTTTACGGCAAACAGGCTCGGAAGGCCGTGGGGGCTTGCGGCGGCGCTACTGTTTCTTTCGACACCGATAATCCTCAAGCTTTCGTCCACGGCCTACATAGACCTGGGGGTGATATTTTTCTCCACGGCATCCCTTCTCTTGCTGGTCAAGTGGCTTGAACAGGGCTTCCCCTTTCGCACGCTTCTGGCTGCCGGGGCACTGTGCGGGCTTGCCATGG
>CAYXDR010000481.1:0-2587 GCA_964463515.1 uncultured Desulfobacteraceae bacterium
CAGACAAAGAAGCATGGTACAGACAATTGGCATAGCATGTGTTGTAAACATTCACCACCCATTCATCCGGGAACCACGCCCAGGCTGTTGCTTTGGTCGGACGCCTGCTTGGTATCCGTACTGTGATCGTGATGCCTGATAACGCTCCGGCCGTCAAACGGGCGGCGACGGAGGGCTATGGTGCAAAGGTCGTAGACTATGACCCGGAGAAGGCAGAGCGCCGCGAAATTTCCATGAGGCTGGCTGATGAATATGGTTACCACTTGGTGCCGCCTTTTGATGATCCGGATATCATAGCCGGGCAGGGGACTGCCGCCCTCGAGCTCTGCGCTCAGGCCGGAGGTCTTGATGTCGTGCTTTGCCCCTGCGGAGGAGGCGGGCTTCTGAGCGGCACAGCCGTCGGTGCCAAGGGCGCTTCGCCGGGATGCAGGGTTATAGGGGTTGAGCCTCAGATTGCAAACGATGCCTGCCTGTCTTTTCAAACCGGCAGGCTGCACACCGTTCACAATCCGCCGACAATCGCCGACGGCACCCGGACTCCGTCACTTGGAGAACTGACTTTTCCAATGGTGCTTAAGTTCGTGGATGATATGCAGTCGGTGTCCGAGGACGCTATCCGTGACGCGGTACGGTTTTTGTTCGATCGAATGAAACTGGTAGTGGAGCCGTCAGGAGCTTTAGGAGTGGCGGCGCTTCTCGAAGGCAAGGTAGAGGCAAGGGGACGGGTTGGAGTGATTTTGAGCGGCGGGAATATCGACGGAGCAACGATGGCGGAAATTTTGAATGAGCAGTAACCGGTTGCGCCGAGGATTTCGTTTTGCCGGCAATTCATCCGTATCTCAGCGATTTTTTCAAGCAGGAGGTGTACGTGTGTGAGGTTGAAATTACAGAGGGTATGGTGCTCCGGAATTTTCAAGCCGCAGACGTCCCCGGAGTGAGGAAATTCGTGTCGGCCTGTCCGCCTTTGGAGGTTCACACCGAATTTACCTACTGGGTGCTCGCATCGTACTTTTCGAACCTTTGTTTCGTCGCCGAAACGGCAGAGGGGAAAGCCGGATTTGTAAGCGGAGTTTCAAGCGGCCACCGGTGTTACCTCTGGCAGATATGTGTTGCACCGCAGTATCGCGGTGGGCCACTCGGGGAGGCGCTTATCACCGCGGTTGTAAAGGAGGCGTCGATAACGGGTTGCAGAATACTGCAGTTTTCCATCGATCCTGAGAATCGGGCGAGCACTGGCCTGTTTTCCCGCTTTGCTGCGCGGAGGGGGTTTGAAATGCTGCAGGTGGGTGAGGTGGGAAGCGAAATCGTTTATGAGTGGGCACTTGAAGATAAAAAGGACACGGCGCTGAATGTGACTTTATCAGGTTATTTTCCCGGGGCCCTGGGGTTGATCCTTCAGGCGCATGGAAGTTATTACCATGAGGCGTGGAGTTTCGATTCATCTTTCGAGATTCAGGAGGGCAGGGAGCTGGCTCAATTTCTGGAACGGTACATCGAGGGGCGCGACCTGCTCAGGGTAGCTGTGGCAGGAGATGCGTTCGCCGGATCCATCGCGGTGGACGGCTCATATGAGGGTCCTGACGGTGCCAGGCTGCGATGGTTCATTGTCAAGCAGGATTTCCAGGGCATGGGTATAGGCAACGCACTGCTGAACGATGCGATGGAGTTTTGCAGGAAGGCAGGGCATAGCAGAGTGCACCTTTGGACTTTCCAGGGTCTCGATTCAGCAAGGCACTTATATGAGAAGGCCGGGTTCCGGCTTACCCAGGAAAGGCCGGCCCGGCAGTGGGGACGTGAGGTTGTCAACGAACAGAAGTTTTGTTTCGAGGCGGACCGCGGATGAAAAACACGGCACCTCCGGCGCCAAGGGCGGCGGCCTTTTGCCGGAGACAGAGGAGGACCGGGCGTTCGCTGCGGCGCTTCGTTTTATAGCCAGAAAGGCCCGAAGCCGAAGAGAGGTTGTTGAATACCTGGCGCGGAAGGGGTGTTGCGCCGCAGCAGCAGCCGTCGCGGTGAGCCGTCTCGAGCGTTACGGCTATTTGAACGACGAGGATTATGCGCGGATGCTTGTGGATTCCCGAACCAGGCACAACCCTCGAGGCATCACGGCCCTGCGCGAAGAGCTGACTTCCAAAGGTGTGGACGAGGTGACGATAGATTCGGCCGTGGAAGGGGTGGATGAGCGCGATGCGGCCCGGCGGGCGGTGGAACGGGGCCTTTACCGCTGGCGGAGGGACGACAGAAAGAGTTTTTTCCGTAAGGTTATGACGTTTCTCGGCCGTAGAGGGTTCCCGTACGATATTTCTGCTGAAATTTGCAGGGAAGCCTGGCAAGTGTTGTCCGGGAATAGCGGGGAAGGTTGATGAAAAGCCTCTTCGACCGGCAGCAAGGCCGTGGAAGGGTGCCGCGCCGGGTTGGCGTCCCCGCCTATCGGTGTCGAAGTGGTTTGAGGGTATACCGGTAGCGATATCGCCCCATGACTCCGAGAGGCACGGTTGATGGCATCGCAAAAAGTCAAAACAACGATGTCCCTCGGGGTCGCTATCGGGATCGGTATCGGCCGTTGATCGGCAGCCTTTTCGACCCC
>CAYXDR010000482.1:0-2575 GCA_964463515.1 uncultured Desulfobacteraceae bacterium
CCGGATGCCGATTTTTCGCCGGCTACCCTATCACCCCTGCGACGGAGCTGGCAGAAGCTATGAGTCACAGGCTTCCCCAGGTCGGCGGGTTTTACCTGCAGGCCGAAGACGAATGCGCAGCCTGCCATATGTGCATAGGCGCGGCGCTTGGGGGATTTAAGGCAATGACCGCCACCTCCGGCCCCGGATTCATACTTTATGCCGATCCGTACGGATGGGCGTTAGGCTGCGAAACCCCCATGGTGGTGCTCAATTCGGGGCGGGTTGGCCCTGTGAGCGGGATCACAGGTGCACCCGGACAAGGGGAATTCTATCTTATGCGTTATCCCACGCAGGGCGGAAATTTTGAGACAATCTGCCTTGCGCCCAATTCTGCACAGGAATGCATGGCGATGGTTGTGGAAGCATTCTATTTGTCGGAGCGATTCCGAATGCCCGTATCGGTGCTGGCTGATCAGTTGATTACAGACGGCTTCGAAGACATAAGCGTTCCTGAAACCGAGGACGAAATGAAGGAAATGGGTTTCCGCTTCTATCCCAGAAAAGTATGCCAGGGGCCGGAGTTTTATCCCGCGACAGATGCCCTGGATATACCGCCCGTGCAGATGGGCCATAATACAGGCGGCATTTGCTCCGACTGGACACCAACGGAGGAGGGCTATGATATAGAAGAGGTGGAAGCTCACCACAAACATGCCTACAGGCTGATTTACAAGGTTCGGAATCACACGGACCTTTTCAACCACCATTATGAGAAAAAATATATGGATGACGATCCTGATTTGGTGGTGGTTTCTTACGGCAGCCCTTCCCGCGTGGTCAATACTTCAGTGGAGAAAGCCCGTTCCAGAGGACTGAAAGTGGGTTCTTTGAGGCTGATCAACATCTGGCCGTTTCCCGATGAATTATTCAACCTGGATACGAAATACCTGTGCGTGGAACTTAACTGGGACGGGCAGCTTGTGCGTGAAATCAGACGCGCAGTTTCAAAAGATTCCGGTGTTCATTTTCTAGGGACATGCGGGGACCTTCCAACGACTCCCGATCTGATCGAGTCCTATGAAAAACTCCTCAAGAACGAGCCCCTTTCACGCAAGGGCTGGGTATTGGAGGCATGGTGATGGAATACAAATCATCTGAGTTGATAGACAGATATCTACGTACCAGGAAGATCCCTAGCACCGCCTGCACCGGATGCGGATTGGGACTTAACCACAAAATAGTGGTAACCGCCATTAACGAACTGGGGCTCGAACAAAAGGACGTCGTTTGGGGGACATCGATCGGATGTGCCGGGCGCCAGACCTTCGCCACCTGGAAAGGGGACGGATTCGCCGGGACCCACGGCCGGGCGTATGCGATAGCCCGGGGCTTGAGGATAGCCCTTCCACCAAAAATTAAGATCATACTCACCGTGGGTGACGGCGATGCATTCGGGATAGGTCTTATGCACCTGATACATGCTGCCAGGTCCAACGCGGACATGACCGTGATCGTAAACGACAACCTGGGTTACCAGTCCACAGGCGGCCAGTACGGATGGACCACTCCACAGGGAAGCCACACAGACAGCAGCCCTTACGGGATGTACGAGCACAATCTGATGAGCGAAGGAATGGACGTGCTCGAGATACTGAAGGGGGCCGGTGCGACTTTTCTCGCCCGCCATGTGGCGATGGATGGAGCGTGGGCGGTGGAAACCGTGAAGAAGGCGATTTTGAACAAGGGCTTTTCTCTTGTACACATGCCGTATCCTTGCCCCACCAATTTTGGCTCAAGGGAATTGAATACAAGAAATGCAGTCAATATTTATAGGTGGATCCAGTCACATGCCGCACCGCTGGGTGAGGAGAAGGCCGATACTTTTTGGGCATGCGGCATATGGCACGATGCTTCGAACTCGAGGCCGGAGTTCCATGAATATGTCCACGAGATAGTCGAGAAGATCAGGAGGACTGGAAGCTTATGAAAGATCGAGTCGAAATAGTGGCGAGCGGTTTCGGCGGACAGGGAGTGGTCCGGCTGGGCCAGATAATCGGCGAGTGCGGCGTCAAACAGGGATTGCATGTTGCCATGTTGAAAAGCCATGGCACGGAGATGAGAGGCGGTTACGTACGCAGCCAGGTCGTATTGTCCGGAAAGACGATCGACAGTCCCATGTGCGAGTCGCCTGATTATTTCATTGCGCTTTCGCTCGCAGCTTACAAGCGTTTCAAGGATACGGTGCCCGAAGAAGGGACGATAATCTATGATCCTGCTTTCGTGGACGATGTGGATGCAAGCCTGAAATGCAAACAGATGGCCTTTCCGGCTAAAGACCTCTCCGTAAAGAGTTTCGACAATGTATTATTTGCGAATTCCATTGTTCTTGGTTTTTGCGCCCAGACAATGGAGGGCCTGGACAGGGACGTGATGCTGGAAAGCTTGCTTCAGGTTATACCCAAGTTTCATGAGCGAAACAGGCAGGCTTTTCAGTTGGGGTATGAATATAAAGCTTGACGGCACCGAAAAAAGTATCATCCCGGCTTATCGGCGTCGGGGTCGGAATCGGTATCGGGGTCGAAAACGCTGCCGA
>CAYXDR010000483.1:0-1200 GCA_964463515.1 uncultured Desulfobacteraceae bacterium
ATAAATAAATTCGAAGGCAGAGTTGTGGGGTCTGCGGTCAAACTCCCCGTTCACCCACTCGACGCTTTGCTTTGAGTAGTCCTCGGGGTAAGCGAAGAAATAATCGAGCTCGCCTCGTCTGAATGGTTCCACAATGCAGTTTTTCCCACGGCCCTCGGTGTAGTGGAAATAATTGCTGATCAAGTTTGCCAATTCCTGGATACTTGCATCGTCAACCGCCGCCGACCGGTGGAAAAGATTTTTTCTTTTGCGCCAGTACGGCAACGTGTCGGCATGATAAAAACGCGTCGCACCCCTCCAGCACTCATTATGATCCAGGTAGGTGATCATCGCCCGTTCATAATGGTTGGATAAATCGGCAAGTTTTTCGACAAATGCCTTGAATGTATCCGGGGTTTCCCGCATCTGCCAATCCGCCTCGTCGATAATCGCACGAAAGCCTTTTTCACAGCTCATCTCGAAAATATCCCGGAACTCGGCATCCATCTCATTGCGTTGATCGTCCGGCAGAGCCAGCCAGGCCTGGAACAGTTCCTCAGGGTTTCCCTCTTTCATCGAAGCGAGGTCCAAATCGTTGAACAATCCCCTCCCCTCGAAATAGCGGGCAAGGAGAGCATTCGGCATCTGGCGGAAAAAAGCTCTAGTTGTGTAATGCCGTGCCATACGCTTTTACTCCTTATGAAAAGATAAAATGTCGGGTACATGCGAAGCTATCTCAAGCACATTTTCTAACTCCCTCATTATCAAAAGGACTGCAAATTAGACCCTGATTTTGTTCTCTTTTTTTCGAAAACGTATCGTAACGCTCTATCATTGCCGTACCAAAATACTGTGTGCCCCTTTGGCTTTTCCCGCACTATCACCGTTGGCCTTGTTTAATCTCTCCAGGTACTTGGAAATCGTGAAACCAGGCTGGCGGTACTCTTGGTTGAAATTACTCATCCACTCACCGGCCAACCGTTGAAAACTATGGCGATCGCGGTGAATACATCGATTCTTAGGCGGGTGCGAAGCGAACTCTGTAATGGCATTGAATACCGCATACGCGTTTTCACCAAGATCTTCTCTGTACCGACTGCAAAGCCCAACGATTTCCTGAGATAGAAGACCCCAATCTCTCGCTTTAAGAGCACACGGCTTCATATCTTTTGGTTTGCGGATCAGGAGAACGCCATGAAACAGCGATTCAAATTCCGAACG
>CAYXDR010000483.1:1210-2560 GCA_964463515.1 uncultured Desulfobacteraceae bacterium
GGGGCACTTTACAATCTCGAAGCACACCAAGATACTCGCTGAAGCTCGCTTTGAGTTTAGAAAGGCGCTCTTGCACCACCTCAAAATTAATCTCGTTTTCGATATCCTTTTTTAAGTGATTAAATTTAAAACGAATAACCGATTCTGGAAGAATCAAAACATTATTGCAAACCTTTCGAAGAAAACCAATGTCAAAAGCAAGCGCTCTCAAACCATTATAACTGTTCGTTACCCGAATGAACGGGCCGAAGACATCCGGTCTATCGTTGGCGGGAACGAATTTGAAGTCCAAGGCAGCTGAGTTGTGAACCAGATCGATGAAGCAATGTGCACCGGTCCCTGGAGCATCAGTTGCTTTCACCTCCCACTCGCTCGGTTTGGTTTCGGGGAAGGCAACTTGACAGCACTGAAATGCCCACATTAATGCCTGCTCATTTGTTACCAACCGGTATCCTCTACTAACCACCCCCAGGACCCGGTTTGTTTTCTTGTGCACAATCGCCTTCTTCTCGGGCACCGCAAGACGCCGCTCTCCCGATTCAGTAGCAAAGCTCACAAAAACTGGATGCTCTTCAACGGGAAACAAAACATCGTCGATTTGTGTTAACCGCGGCATAGTATCATCCCTCCCTACCAACAATACCGAGATGAGTTATCCTGGTTCACAGGCATACCCCGCTGACCGAACAAGAGTAACCGCTGCGCTAGTTGTAATAAATCCACCGGCCAGAAACACTGCGGGCAAGGACGGTGTATATGCGGTTGTCCGGCCGCAGAGCAGCAGCTTCAATCAATGTCCGATTCAGGAAGCCCTGAAAAGCGCTCGCCATTTCGTTGGCATCATCAGGCTTAAAGGCATGCACTGTCTGTGGGAAGGTCATTTTACCCCTCCCTTTTCATGCAGCATCACAAGGTCGTCATCCAGACCGTGCCGCAGGACATTCAGGTGAGGCGAGAGCGCTGCCACATGTTCGGCTGAGATATGGGCCAATCGGAAAGGAAAGATGCTCGGGCTGTCGAGCAGGTTTTTTATGGCGGCCGACCCGTTTACCCGGGCACGGAGGGATGCCTCCACTATCCAGGCTATGAGCCTGGGGTCTTCAACCGGATACTGTCCCCCTTGGCCGTAGACGCCTTTGTCGCCCGTCTCTTTCAAAACACCCCAATCGATAAATGATCGAAGCACGCGACGGGCGGCCCGTGACGCGGTTTCGCGTTCTCCGTAATCCTCTTTCACCCGCCGCTGAACATGCGCTGCAGCGGCTGTTCCCTGAAGCCGCAGCAGTCTGCCGGTGTGGGCGGCGACCGAACCCCAAAAGGGATAAGCCGCCAGTGTCATGCCCCAGTGAA
>CAYXDR010000484.1:0-2559 GCA_964463515.1 uncultured Desulfobacteraceae bacterium
AAAGATTACGTTCCACCTGGGCAAGAGTCTTTTTCTTTACGGTTGCAGAAGCCGCATGGGGGTGGCCTCCGCCTCCAAATTTTTCTACTATTTCACCTACGTTTACTTCATTTATTCTGCTTCTTGCCACGATGTGAATACGGTCTTCCATCTGACCGAGGGCAAAAAGGACATTCAAGTTCTCCATTTCCATGAGTTTATGGACAAGTACCGAAAAGTCACCGATGTACTCTTCGCGGATAATCTTGGTAAACGCTATTTTTACGCCGTTTATGACCTTTGATGTGGCGGCTTTGGTAAGGTCGTTGAGCAGCCAAACTTGCTCGGTGGTCATTTCCCGTGTGAGCATGTCTGCAACAACGCTGTGGTCGGCACCTTGTTCCGCCAGCCAGGCCGCGGCGCGATAGTCTTCGGGTGTGGTGGACAAAAAAGTGAACGAGCCGGTGTCTTCGTGAATGCCGAGGCATAGAAGAGTGGCTTCGTCGGGGTTCAAAGAGATGCCTTTTTCCTTCAAAATTCTGATCAACAACGCGGTGTTGGACCCTAATTTTTCAATCACCTCCACCTCGCCGTGCACGTCCTCATCGCTTTCGGGGTGATGGTCATATATGTGGATTTTGATATCTTTCCGCTCTACCAGTTCTGCGAACTTGCCAATCCTGCCCTTCTGCCTGGTGTCTACGAGAATAAGGCGCTGAACGTTGTCAAGGTTGAGATGTTTGAGCTTGGGAAAGTTGAAGAGGTAACCTGCCGAGTGGAGGAAAAAATTGCGAAGGTTCTTTTCTTTGGACCCTGGAAACACCTTCACCGCATCAGGATAGAGCTTGCCGGCGGCGATCATCGAGGCCAATGCATCGAAATCAGCATTTATATGAGTGGTAATGATTTCCAGCGGCGCGTTGTCGCCGGGAGTGCTTTTTTGATTCATGGCTCGTCAAGCGCTTCCGCATCGGGCAGGCTCAGGGCAGGCAGCCGGTGGAAATCCAGGGAACAAAAAAAATATAACGGCCTTTTAAGGACGGTTTCAAACACCCTTAAGCCGTTCTTCCACTTCCTGTTTCTTTTTGCATTCGATGCAAAGAGTCGTGACGGGCCTGGCCTTCAGCCGTTCGGTGGAAATGAATTCGCCACATTCTTCGCATATACCGTAAGTGCCGAACTCGATCCTGTCGAGGGCGTCCTTTATTTTGGATATCAATCTTCGTTCCCGGTCTCTAATGCGTAGCTCGAAGTTCCTGTCGGATTCCATCGATGCCCTGTCAGTGGGATCCGGGTAATTCTGACTTTGATCCGTCATCCCTGTAACTGTCTTGTTCGCCTCGTCCAGCAGAGCTTGAAGCCTTTCGGTCAAAAGCTCCTTGAAAAAGGCCTTGTCCTCTTCATTCATCATTAGCCCTGTACTCCGCAATAGATATGTGCCTACGTTCCCTCCATCACGGCCGGGAGTTTATAAACAAGGAATGATTCACTGCATCATTCTCTTTAAAAAACCTTTGTTTCTTTTCTTGCTCTCTTTAATCTCGCCTTCGGTTTCCGCGAAAGCCGTCAACAATTCACGTTGCCGGGTGGTCAATTTTTCCGGAATTTTGACATCAATTTTGACAAACAGCGTGCCCCTTCTGGATTTGTTCCTGAGGCTCACCATTCCCTTGTCCTGAATCTTCAACACATCTCCCGGCTGTGTCCCTTCAGGGATTGTGAGTTCGATTTCTTCATCAGATCCAAGATCTGGCACATTGCTTACCCCCCCCAATGCCGCCTGCACAAAGGACACTGGAATACGACACGCCAGGTTTTCGCCCTCTCTGCCGAAAAAATGATGCTCAGCAACATGAATGACAACAAACAGGTCGCCCGAAGGCCCGCCGTTTTCTCCCGGTTCACCTTCACCGCTCAGCTTGAGCTGGCTACCGGTATCGACTCCTGGAGGAATGCGGACCTTTATCCTGCGCTCCACCGGTCTTATTCCCTTCCCCATGCAAGCAGGGCACGGCTTCGATATGACCTGCCCCCGTCCCTTGCAGGCCGGGCATGTGGTGGTTACGTGGAAAAAGCCCTGTTGTCTTGCAATGCTGCCACGCCCCTGGCAGGTTCGGCAGACCTCGGGGGAACTGCCCTCGGCGGCCCCGGTGCCCATGCATTCCTCGCAAACATCATATTTTTGAAAAACGATTTCTTCTTCTTTGCCGTTGAAAGCGTCTTCAAGCGTTATTTCAAGGTCGTAGCGGAGGCTTCTTCCCTGCGCGGCGCGGTTTACTCCCCCGCGACTGGTTCCGAAGCCGAAAAAATCCTCGAAAATATCCCCGAAGCTTGAAAAAATATCTTCAAAACCGCTGAAGCCCTTAAAACCCTGACCCTCAAGCCCGGCATGCCCGAAACGATCATAGAGATCTCTCTTCTCGGGGTCGCCGAGCACGCTGTATGCTTCCGCGGCTTCCTTGAAACGGCTTTCGGCTTCCTTGTCCCCCGGGTTTCTATCGGGGTGATAACGAAGGGCCAGTTTACGGTAGGCTTTCTTAATGTCCGCGGATCCTGCGCTTCGAGATACTCCAAGGGTTT
>CAYXDR010000485.1:0-2558 GCA_964463515.1 uncultured Desulfobacteraceae bacterium
TCCTCACTGCAGGCTTTTGAATATCTGGTTTATGCCCAGATACCGGTTGTAGGTCCATACTATAATCACAAGAAGGCTCAGCAGGATTACACTGATCGATGATCCGAAAGGCCAGTCCAGGGTTCCGATCACCCGGTTGAAAATCAGGTTTGCAATCATTTCGTTGTCCGGGCCTCCAAGAATCATCGGCGGCAGGTATGTCCCGGCCGTTAGAACGAAAACGAGCAAGGAGCCGGCACTCACCCCCGGAAGGCTCAGCGGCAGGGTCACTTCCTTGAATGCTTGCCATTCCGTGCAGCCCATGCTTCTTGCCGCTTCAACTAGGCTCTTGTCGATGCCCTCGAGACTTACGTATATGTTGAGGATCATGAACGGGAGAAGATATTGAATAAGACCCATCAGTACGGAACCTTCATTGTAAAGCATGGCCAGAGGCTCAGAGAGAATCCCAGCCTTCAGGAGAAGGTAGTTGATCAGGCCGGTGTCACCCAGGATGTTGATCCAGCTCATGGTTCGAATAATGAAGCTTATCCAGAACGGAAGCATAATAAGGAGCAGGAGAAGAGATTTAAACCTCGTCTTGCTTTTGTAGAAAAAGTACGCAGGGATATATCCCATCACGAGGCACAGCAGGACGGTTTCCAGCGAAACCCTGATGGTCCTTATTAGTATCGATGGGTAAAAGAAATCTTCAAAAAATTTGGCATAATTCCCGAACTGAAAGGCAGGGATGTCGGCACCTGTCGGTGCCCTCAACCAGAAGCTGTAAACGACGATGAAACATACCGGTATTACCAGCAGAAAAAACACTGTACTGAGTGCCGGTCCGAGCAGTGCCCAAGGCTTCCATATTCGATTCTTCATTTGATTTCTTATAAGGGGTTGCCGGGAAAAGTTTCGTTTACTGTGAATTCAAGAACTGACATAATCAGGAAGGCTATTAAAACCGGCTCCAAGAGTCAAGGGAAAATCCGGAAAAAGCCAGGATAGCCGCGCATCGCCGGCGGACCTTGTTTCCCTGACTGCTGGATATGTTTTGAATTTCGCCTGTAATGCTGTTATTGAAGGTTTTGCGCGCAGGCGGTTTGTTGAGGCGGGGTGCATTGAAATACCAGGGGGTGGATCATGTCTTTGTTCAATATCGATAAGTTTCTGGAATTTCCCGATCAGATCGTTACGCTTGACTACCATGTGGGCGGGGAGCCGATACGCCTTGTGGTTGACGGCCTGCCGGAGATTCCAGGCGATACTGTCAACGATAAGCGGCTTTACATCGGCGAGCACCTTGACCATGTCAGGCTGTTGTTGACCAGAGAGCCCAGAGGCCACCGCGACATGTTCGCCGGCATTATAACGAGGCCCGCTAATGAGGGAAGCGGATTCGGTATCGTTTTCATGGATGCGCGCCGTTATCCCTATATGTGCGGCCATGGTGTGATAGGCGCGGTGACCGCTTTCGTGGAAACCGGAACTTTGACTCTTGAGGACGGGGAGGCCGAGGTGATCGTGGATTCGCCTTCGGGGCCTGTGACCGCATCGGTGAGAATGGCTGCCGATAGGCCCGGCAGGGTCGAATCTGTTGCGATCCGGATGGAATCGGCCTTTGTATACCAGGCGGACCGGCTTTTGAATGTAGAGGGGGTGGGTGAATTCACGGTGGATATCTGTTTCGCCGGTGGATTTTTTGTCATGGTTTCCGTCGACCAGATCGGTATGAGCCTGTCTGCCGCCGATGCCGGGAAGCTTGCTGAAATAGGGATGGCTGTAATAGATGCCGCAAACAAGGCTTTCCGGGTCAGCCACCCTGTACACAGCTATATCAATACGATAGATGTGGCGGAGTTTTATGATTTGAGCGGGTCTGCAGCCGGCCGGGGCAGGAATTTTGTCGTGCTGGGGGAAGGCCACGTAGACAGATCCCCCTGTGGTACAGGTACATCGGCCAAGATGGCTCTTTTGCATAGGCGGGGCCTTTTGTCGTGTGGAGATTATTATGTCAATGAAGGTCTTCTGGGGACGAAATTCGAGGGCCGGATTGCGGCCGAGTATTACTTGGGGGATTTGCCGGTTATCGTGCCGGAAATCCGAGGATCCGCCTGCCCCACTGGCCTTCACCGATTCGTCATCGCCGAGGAGGATCCCTTGCCTGAAGGTTTTCTAATATAAACAGGTGCTTGCTGAACCGCAATTTCTTCCGCCCGGTTTTTCAAGACACTGTATTTGAACCATTTAAGCAGGGCGGACTTAGAAAAAGAATAGAAATGCGTTTTTTCCCTTGACATTACTGGTGCGATCCTTAATAAAGAACAGTTAAAAAATTTCCGGAGTTTCGTGGAAACGCGGCGTGTGATGCGCTGCGTTTTTGTGTGTGTAGCGGATTGCAGGCTGGGGCAGAGTGAACAGCCTTTCTTCCTTCCTGCCTCCGGTCTCGGATTTTGCGGCATGTCGAGTGTTTCAGAAAGGACGATTACGTAAAGGTTGATGAGGTCGTAAAAAGTCAAAATATCCCCTATATCGTCACCCCGGCGCAGGCCGGGGTCCAGTGATTCCAACGACTT
>CAYXDR010000486.1:0-2558 GCA_964463515.1 uncultured Desulfobacteraceae bacterium
GATTTAAGAGCATCCGGAGCGCCCGTCCTTGCTTTGTCATAGACTTTGGACCACCCGGCATGATCAGCGATGTGGAATTGAGGGTAAAGGCGTGCGAGGGAACTCTTTGCAGCTTCCTGGATCATATCCCGAAGCTCGCTTCCCGAAATCTCATTTCCCCCGCCCTGAAAAACATGGGCACCTGAGAAGGCGTCACCGAGCATTTCATTCATTTTGCTTTCGGCGGTCTTTTTTGTCGTCTCCATGGCCGCGCGCGCCTCGATACCTTCCGGGGTGTTCGGAACACCTCGAACATCGAGAGTAGCACTCGCGGCTTTATAATCGATCAAGGCCCGGCGAAGATCGCCAGGGGATCGCTTGGGAATGAAAACGAAAACTGTGGGAGAAGCGCTCCCTGCCTGACGGGTATCTGCGCGCACGGAGTTTTCATCGACACTCCAGCCATCACGCACCCAGATCGTGATCTGTTTTTCCGCATCAGCCGGCAACTGGGCCTCAAAAACTGTATGCAGCGTGCGGGTTACACGAGAATTGCCCTGAGTCAGGGTAACGCCTCGGACTATTTCATTGAATCTACTGCGTATGCGATCATCGCGCTCCGCCTCGATGCGATGTGCAGCGCTGGTCAAGCTCGCCCGCTGGCTTAGGAACTCATCATTCCATGCAGCGCTTTCTTCGGTCTGGATGCGGTACTCGTCACCGATTTTGATAAGGAGTTCACAAGAGTCAAGGATGCCCGGGAGCCTTGCCCTCAAAGCACTGGAACCTCCAGAGATATCATTGACAATCAGGTCTGACAGGGTATCCACGGTAGCCCGGATCCCGATTTCATTGTTGCTGCCAGCGAGCTTGTTGATCAAAAAGACCAGGCCGCAGGCGCGGGCCATGAGGTTTTCGTTCTCTGACCCTTTACTCCACAACATGGTCCTTTCGTAAACCTTGCGCGGTAAAATGCGTGCCTGTAGCAGTTTTTCAGCGGAATCAAGGTAAAGATAATCGCCAGGCACCACATTTCCCAGCGGTGCGTCGAGATTTGTCTGGATGACCTTGTGAATCATGCTCAACTGATTGCGAAGCTGGCTGTCGTCATTTATGTACTGTTGAACCTCGTCCAGGACGATAAGGGTCAACGGAAACTTGCCGCCATTGGTAAGGCCGAGACTGATCGATTTAAGCATATCGTCCGTCGAAACGTCGTTCACATTGGGATAAAGTTGCGGAATAATTTCTACGGCACTCAGATTCGGGGAAAATATTTTGGGTTTTACAGCACAAAGAGCCTGATAAAGGCCTTCGGCCACATGGAAGTTATCCAGTTCTTCTTCCCAGTCATAACTGTTTCGAGCGACGGCGTCTTTGACCTCTTCATAAATCGCTTCCTGCCTGAGCCACATAAGAAATCTGGCGACAGGGTATTTCTCCGGAAGGCCCACTGATTTGAAAATAATGCCGAGAAGTGCGAGACGAACGCTTCCGCTGGCTCCAGATCCCAGGGTTCCTGAAGCAGCATGGAGACCGCCATGCCTCTTGGCTTCCATGTCGAGTTCTTTTAAAAGGTCACGGATATGCTGTGGGAGATTTGCGCCACCACGCGCCGTGGCGCCATCTTCAAAAACCGTGTTTTCCCATAACGCGCGGAGCATCTTTACCAGGTGGGATTTCCCCGATCCAAAAAACCCGCTGATCCACACTCCAGGCTGTTGAGCCTGATCGATGTTCCTGAGAAAGGTCTCCAGAATATGGGCCATTCCTTTCTCATATTGACCATCGCAGACAAAGGTCTCCAGTTCATATCGCAAGACTTCCAGATCATGACTGTTTCTGGAGTAGGTGACATTTGCCACCCCTTCGTTGACAAGTTTTCTGGTGGATGGATCCTTTTGATAAACATCACGGTTAATGGTGATCATGATCCCCCCTTGTTCAATTGTCCCGGTCGGCCGTTATCGGACCTTATTTGTTCTTCCCTTGAGATGACCTGACTGGGTCCAGGTCGAATTCAGATTCTTCGCATTGGATGAGAGTTTTCCCGGACTATAGCGGCCTGGGTCAAGGTCATCCAGAAAGGTCTCCATGCTCGCGCGGGAAACCGTCGAACCCTCGGGAAGTGGAAGGATGTATTTCGCTGAAGCCCGGAGCATGGTGTCCCGCGCATAAGCGCAAAGGAGGCTGAGGAGTGGATGCCCGGTTTCGTCCCGTTTCCAGAAAAAGCGTAGTGCTCGAAAAAGGAGCAGGGTGTGGTCCAGGGCATATAACTCAACCAAGTAGCGCTTCGATATCAAGCGATTTTTATCCGTTTTTTTCCCAAGGCAGTTATCCGTCACGATCGCCTGAATATAAGCGGAGAGATCATGTACTATAAGTCCGAACAGTTTATGTGCTCCCTACACTCCTGCTATCGCTGTCTTGACACAGTGTTTACAAAAAGGCGATAATTCTTTTTGAAAATGGAAGGAAGCAGAAAATGTTTCGTGGGTTTCCGCGTGTGTGTTTGCTGCAGCAGGACGGCAACGTCCAGATTTATGAGGTGTTATTGCGGGTATGAGCAAAAGCCTCTT
>CAYXDR010000487.1:0-2557 GCA_964463515.1 uncultured Desulfobacteraceae bacterium
GCTTCCACCTTCTCCGCCTGATGGGTGATCTGGTACAAAGGGACGGAAAGCTTCATCGCATAGTATCGCGCTGATCTACTGATTCCCCTGTCGCTCGTTTTGGCCTCAAAAAGGCACACGGGCTGGTTGTTCTTCACCAGGACAAAATCCACTTCACGTTTTTCCCGGTCACGAATATAGCGGATTTCAAAGTCCCCCATACCCGTTTCCGTCAGCCGGGCGGCCAATCGTTCCAGGCTGACGGCGATCATGTTCTCGAACACCGCTCCGGGTCCGGTCAAAATGGACCAATCCACGAAATAGAGCTTCTTCTCTTTTTTGATGGCCCTTGTAAGTTTCTTGTGCCAGGGACGCAAGGTAAACACAAGGTAAAGGCCGGCCAGGATATCCACCCAGTTCCTTATGGTGTCGTATTTTCTGCCCAGGTCCTCACAAAGGGAGGGAATGCTGAACAATGAACCAACTTTCGAAGGCAAGAGTTCGACCAGGGTTTCCAGGCCTTTGATATCCGAGATTCTTGTAAGATCGCGGGCATCTTCTCGCGTAAGCAGGGTCTTGTGATCCTTCTGCCACCTCCTGTGAAACCTCTCACTGCCCTTGAGGAACGGCTCCGGAAAACCACCGAATTTCAAGAGCAACGAAAGGGCCTCATCCGCACCCTGGGAGCGGATTTCTCTCGCCCTGGCTGCGAATGCAGCCCCGTCGGACAAATCGGTATCGTCTTGGATGAGACTTGAGAAGTCGCCTGTCGACTCCGGGAGTCCCAATGGAAACATTCGATACGAGAAATATCTTCCCAGAAGAGAATCTCCGGATCTCTGAAAAAATGAAAATCTTGCGGAACCTGTGATCATGAGCTGCATCTTTTGTCTGTTTACATCATAAATGCCCTTCAGAATGCTCTTCCATTCCCTGTGCCGGTGTATTTCATCGAAGACCATCGGAACCCTTTTGTCACCGAACCGCTCATCAAGGGCATTCTTGAAACAGAGAGGGTTTCGTTTGTATTCGGCCGCCACTCCGGGGTCATCCCAGTTGAAGTACATGTCCGCGAACCCCTTTTCTTCGAGCCACTCCTGAGCGAAAGTGGTCTTTCCAACCTGCCGCGGGCCTGTAACAAAAATCATCTTACGGGCCGTCATTTCAGGATCGAAGACATACTTGCCGAGCAAACGCTCCATAGCCCCTCTCCTCTCAACAAACACTGAAATACCTTAGCTCATTTTCCATACATATGGAAAATTGTCAAGACCATTTTCCAGTGTTCCGGAATATGAGCAGACATGGGGACGGCAGACATGGGGACGCAGACATGGGGACGCCCTTTATATTTTTATATTCTCTTTAGAAGCGATGAACCCATCCTGGGCTGCGGCGATTTTGTAGCGGATGTGCCGGCAGAGGCCGACGAGGCGATGGAAAGGAAAGCCGCTCTGGCAGTTCAAGGGGTCCGTCTGCAGAGAGGGATGAATATGTTGGACGACCCGATGTCCATGCCGCGGGAACGAATCCTTGGTGCGGGGAATTTTCCCGATAAGGCAAAGGCCGGAACTCGGCCTGACTATGACCGGCGTGGCCAACGCCTTGAAGATTTCAGTGCCGACTGCCGGCATCGCCGCCGGAAGAGGCGAACAGATTGCCATCGAACGCGGGTACTCACTTATGGATCTACTTGATACGCCCACTACGAACATAAAAATATAAAGGGCGTTATGTCCGTCGCTTTTCATGTTGGCTCGCCGCTCGGAATATGGTAGTTTGAAAACATTCGGAGAAAGCCATGGGAAGCTATGATGCAGCCGTCAAAGTGATCCTGGGGTACTGCCGGCAAGCGGCGCTGGAGCATTTCCTGGACCTGCAAGTGGAGGAATCCGAGTTTCTAGAACTCCCCCAGGAGACCGCCACTGTCAGACGCAGTGATTTTCCCATCCGGGTCCGAACCCGCGACGACAGGGTATTCGTGGTGCTCCTGGAAGTCCAGAGCAGGTGGGAGCCGGATTTGCCTCTCAGATTATTGGAATATGATGTACGCTATCGCCTCAAGACGGGCCTTTCGGTACTCCCCGCCATCCTCCTCTTGACCCCGAGCGGCAGCGTGGTGGAGAGATTCGAAGATGCCGGGCTTCGCTACGAATTCCGGGTGATCTCCCTTGCAGCAATGGATGCAGGGGAGGTGTTGAAATCCGGAAACCCGTGCCTTTATCCGTTTATTTCACTTATGAAGGGTGGTCCGGAGCTTTTTGACGAGGCCGAACAGGCACTCACTGAGGCGGGGATAGGCAGTAACGACAAGGCGGACCTGTTGACAGGCATGGCGCTCTTGTCCGGACTGGTATCAAGAGAATTGCCCCAGCGGCTTTTGAGTCGAAGGAGGGATATTATGATGGAATCGGTTGCCTACGAGATGATTAAGAAGGAAGGCTATGAAGAAGGCATGCAGCAGGGAATGCAGCAGGGCATGCAGCAGGGAATGCAGCAGGGCATGCAACAGGGAATGCTTGCCGAAGCCCGAGAGATGGTTCTGGAGGCTCTGGCAGAAAGATTTAAGGTGGTATCC
>CAYXDR010000488.1:0-2550 GCA_964463515.1 uncultured Desulfobacteraceae bacterium
GCCTGGAAAGCGAGGCGGTCGATTTTAGTTCCCGTGTGCCTGGAGCTGTAAAGCCGTGGAAACCGCATGTGAACGAATTCTTCAAGGGCGCGGTCTTCCGCCAGGATCAGTGCTCTGAGCGAATCGGGACCACCGGGTTCCGATCTATATCGATTGCTGCGCAGGGCGGCCTGTTCATTAAGCTTTTCATTAAAACCGTTCAATACGCCCAACCGGTAGGAACGTTTGTTCTTCGGCATGGTTTTCCTTTTGCGCTGGTAGGATTTCCAGAGAAGTTCCATCTGGTTCATCAGGAAGTGATAGACGTATTCCGCAATGCGTACGTTCTCTGCGGCCCCCAGCAGTTCGATGGTACGGTGGGTTTCAGCGGTCACTGGGTCATAGAGGTATGAATAGACCACGTTTACAAAAAAATGTTCCTGCAGGATAAGGCCTATCCGGCGCTGGTAGTTTTCTATCCTCTTCTTTTTGTGATTTATGATGGCATAGACGAAGCCGGCCTCCCTGTTCTGTTCGATCCGCTCAATGTTGTGTTTCTCGATCAGTTCGTTGGCTTTCTGCATCGCAAGGAGTGCTTCGTTTTCATTTGGAGAGCCGGCGAGGGACAGGAGCTTTCTCACCTTTTCGAGCACCCTGCTGTTTTCACGGGAAATTCTATCTGATTTGATTTCTTCGATTATTGCCGAAGTATCTCCGCTGCCGTTCCGGAACGGGCCGGGTACACCTATCATCGTGCATGCCTGTTGAAAGAAGGGACCATGCGGGGCTTCGACCATTCCGAAGCGGTCGGTGACGATCTGGTGGGCCATTTCATGCTTGAAAACGTTGAGCGTGACGTCCCAGGAATGTTCGCGTATCAGGTTTCCGGATATTTTTATGGTGCGTATGCCGGGGTCCCATTCCCCCCATTTTTTTACGGCGGACGTGATTTCGATCATCGGCGTCCGGAGATTCACGCCGTAGCGCCAGCAGATGTCTTCATGCGCCCAGCAGAGTTCATGCACCCAGGCCTCCTCGAATTTTACCTGCTGCTCGAATCGATTCATTGGTTTCCTTCGTTTCTGGTTTCCGAAAATGGAAAAATTGTAGGAACAGATCCTGTTTGTCAAGAATAATCCGGGAAGGATCCACGAGGTCATCAAGGAACACAAATAATTTCATGAAGCTTCGTGTGCATTTGTGGCCGAATTATTCTTAATAGAGGTTATTCAGGCATTAAATCAAGCGGCTGATCCCATGATATGGCGAAAGATCCTTCTTTGACAGACACGGGATGGTCTATGTTGGCTACAAGAAGGCCTTCCCCTGCCTTGTTTCCCGCTAGTCGGCGCCATTGGGCCAGCGCGTTGGCATGATTCGGCAGGACCGTGGCTGTTGATTTCATTTCGATGGGATAAAGCCGGTTGTTTCGGTCGATGATCGCATCGACTTCCAATCCTCCCCTGGATCGCCAGAAATAAAGTTCAGGCCTCTCTCCGCGATTGTAAAACATCTTAACCAGTTCGGATATTACCAGGGTTTCGAACAACGGCCCTATCATGGGACCGTGCACCGTGGGCTCCGGTTGATGAAGGCCTACAAGGTATGTGGCGACAGCTGTATCCATAAAATACAGTTTCGGGCTTTTAATCATTCGTTTGCCGAAATTTTGGAAATGAGGGGGGAGAAGGTATATCTGGTAGCTCGCTTCAAGAATGCTTATCCATTTTTTGACCGTAGGGACAGTGATACCGATATCCCTGGAAATTTCGGACATATTGAGAATTCGGCCGGTGCGGGCAGCGCATACGCGCAGAAAACGCTCAAAGCTGTTCAGATCTCCCACGTTGACAATCTGGCGTACATCACGCTCCAGATAGGTTTGAACATAGCTCGAACACCAGAGCTGGCGATCGACCGCCGGGTTGTTCCTGATTTCTGGAAAGCTGCCGCGAAGCAGTTGGTCATCGAGAGATATCCCGGCTTTTTGGGGAAGATGATTTTTTGAAACGCTGTCCTTTGAAAACAATCCGCTTAGAATTTGATCGATGCTCAAATAGCGATCCCCGAGCCCCAGGCTTTCGGCTATTGAAAACGGAAGCAGGGTCAATACTGCAACCCTGCCTGAAAGCGACTGGCTGACACCCTGCATCAGGATGAAGTTCTGGGACCCCGAAAGCAGCCATCGACCCGCCCTGCGGTCTTCGTCGATCAACGTCTTTATATAGTGCAGCAACTCAGGCACGTACTGAATTTCATCCAGAATTACAGGCGGAGGGTTTTCTCGAAAAAAAGCCACGGGGTCTTCCATGGCGCGCGCCCGCACGTCCGGGTTTTCCAGAGAGAGGAATCGATGCGTCGCGGAAAAGCGTTCAGTGAGCAATGTTGTCTTCCCTGATTGCCTCGGCCCCGTGATCAGCACGGCGGGAAACGTCTTCATCGCCCTCTGAATCGTATGTTCAAGTATCCTTGGCTGCATGAAAAAAAAATATCATTGGCGGATTTAAAGTTCAAGTTTAAATTTGCCGCAAAAATTTGAGAACGAAGGGCTGAGGAATCATTCGCGGATTT
>CAYXDR010000489.1:0-2543 GCA_964463515.1 uncultured Desulfobacteraceae bacterium
CATCGCTGAAAGCGACCCAAGAATCTGCTCCCCATTTTTCAGCCTCCGGTGCCGGGATGGTTTTGCGCGAAAAGGAGAATCCTTTTCGCGCGGCGAAATTATCTGTGCTTCTCTACGAAATCCAGATATTTCTGTCCATCGGGCACCTCTTTTTCCAGCCACCAGCTATAAACCGGAGCCATGGCCTCTCTGAACTTAGCCAGTTCGGAGGGCGGAAGCTTGCTGACCTCCATCCCGCCGTCGGAAAGCTGCTTGACCGCCGATTCTACAAATTCCTTGGCCTGCTGGAACTGTTCTTCTTCCCATTCCCTACCGGCTTCACGCATTATTTCCTGCACATCCTCGGGAAGCTTATCCCACTTGTCGCGGTTGACGATAAGGATATTGCCCCACGGCGATACGCTTGCCAGGGTGAGATACTTGGCAACTTCATTCAGCTTACGGCCAACCCCGGTGATAAGGGGTCGCGTCGTGCCGTCGACAGTACCTGTCTGAAGGGCAAGATACAATTCCCCTGAAGTCATCATAGTGGGCGAGCCACCCAGAGTCTGAATCGCCTTGGCATGCGTCGTGCCGGAGACAGCCCAAAGTCTTCCTTTTACTTCTTCTATAGTTGAAATGGGTTCTTTGGTGTAAAACTGATAAGGATCAAAAACCGTCCAGCCCAGAAGCACAACGTTAGAAGCCTCTATTTTAGGCCTTACAAGTTCTTTGAGCCCGGCCTGGAGGGTACGCTGGGCTTGGTCCACATCCTCGAACAGAAACGGCAGGCTGGTTATTCCAAGCTCAGGAACCTCACCCGTATGATAAATATCATGAGGGATTCCAACATCGATTTCCCCCCTGCCCACCGCTGCGAATTCTTCCTTTCCTCCGAAAAGCTGGGCGGAGTGATAGGTATCGAATTTAACCCTGCCATCGGTCCGCTCTTCCACCTTTTTACAGAAGTCGAGTCCGGGATTAAGGACATAGGTATAAGAGGGCGGAAACATTGTAGAAAAAACGAGTTTTTCCGTCTTGGCCTGTACTACGCCACCTAAACATAAACTGATTACCATACAAAAACCAGCTACCAAAAACTTCTTCATGATCGTTCCTCCTTATGAAAACTCTGTTAACTTTACCCCATGACCCGCCGATTCCATTTTTTGATAACATCCAAATTACATGCCAACATAGACGAAAACCATAGGGTGAGAGCTGAAGGAGGTTTTAGCTTTCAACGACCTCGAAATGCCCATGTCCTTTCTCATAACACATGACGGGCAAAGACAGGCACATCGCCGTTAACCGTCCTTTCCGGGAGCTTGGCGGTCAGATCGAGATTTGCGGGAAGCATGCAACTTACGGCTAACGAAAAAGAAGCCATTTTTCCACGAGCTTCTTTCTGCCCATAGGATGCTCCAGAACGGACACAGACGAACGGCTATGCATTTCGTTATAGGCTAAAGTCCCAGGTGCTGGATTCTCATACCACACTCAGCCTGACTTTCAGGAGGTCGGCATTTCGATGAGGCCGTCACTTTTGATGAGGTCGTAAAAAGTCAAAATATCCCCTCTATCGTCACCCCGACGCAGGTCGGAGTCCAGTCATTCCAATAACTTATGGATTCCGGCCTACGCCGGAATGACGGCTCCGGGACTTTTTACGGCTTCATCACTTTTTGGTCAAAGGAATAATGGCACGAAATCGAATAGATCGACATCTACCAGCCCGCGGTCAGTCAACTTCAGTTTCGGAATAACCGGGAGGGCCAGAAAAGACAGCGCCATGAAAGGATTTTCAATGCGGCAGCCCAGGTCCGAAGCCGCTTTCTTGAGCTGGCGGTCCGCCGCCGCTGTCCCGGCAGCATCCGCCGTGCTCATCAGCCCTGCCAGAGGCAAAGACAGCCGCGCACAAACTCGGCCTCCAACTGCAGCGGCCAGCCCGCCTCCTCCGCTCTGAACCGCTTCCACGGCGAACAGGATATCCGCCGGATCGACACCAACGGCAATTATGTTATGGCTGTCATGCGAAATGGACGAAGCAAGCGCACCGGACTTCAAACCAAACCCTTTCACAAGCCCCTGTCCTATCCTCCCGGAGCCCAGGTGCCTTTCGAAAACCATCAACCGCGCCAGATCCCGGCCTGGATCTGCAACCAGCACGCCTTCGGACTGCGGCGTGTCCTCCACCAGATGCTCGGTCAGGATCTGTTTCTCCACCAGGCCTATAACCCTCACCTTCGGGCCTTGAACAGGCACTTGAAGCCGCTCCATGTTCAATTCTCCAATATTCATAGGAGAGGCCCATTCGGGTATTTCGTGAACCGGCGCGTCCACGAGAAGTTTCCCGTTTTCAGCTACCAAGCGACCGTTTTTATATACTTTTTCGGGGGTAAACCCATCCAGGTCCGGCAAAACCAGGAAATCCGCCTTATATCCAGGGGCAAGCGCCCCCCGGCACTTGAGTCCGTAGGCTTCCGCCGGATTGAGCGAAGCCATCGTAAAGGCCGAAACAGGGTCCAGCCCCAGGGACACGGCGCGGGAGATAATATAATCCA
>CAYXDR010000490.1:0-2540 GCA_964463515.1 uncultured Desulfobacteraceae bacterium
AATTAAAACTTTTCTTTTTCATTTCATATTACCCTAAAATAAAAGACTCTTTAAGCCTTCAAAAACAGCAATTAATTATCGAATTTACCAGGGGTTTTCGCAATGAAATCAATAACAGGAAATAAACAGTTCGATAATTTACCACATGCGAAATGGCTTCTCCAGCACAAAACAAGCCCAATGTCAGATTCCGCTTGACCGGCTGGTACACATTTCAATATCTTCTACATCCAAAAAGGAAAGAAAAAGCGGAGGCACTTGTGAACAATGAATCCTACGGCGAAAAAAAGCTCGCCGCGTTGATTTCAAAGGGCGTTGACATTCCCAGCCCCAATGGTGTTTACATCGGGGAGGAAGTCGACACCGGACTGATATCTCCCGACGGGGTTAAAATATACCCGGGCTCCAGAATCCACGGGGCAGGGACGGTAATCGCAGGCGGATGTCAAATCGGCAGAGAGGGCCCCGTAACCATCGAAGACTGCCAACTCTCAAACTCGGTGGAGCTCAAGGCGGGCTATTTCAAAAATTCCGTTTTCCTCGAAAAAGCCAACATGGCCCTGGGTGCCCATGTCCGGGACGGGTGCATCCTTGAAGAACAGGCCGGAGGGGCGCATTGTGTCGGTCTTAAACAGACCATCCTGTTTCCATTCGTAACCCTTGGAAGCCTGATAAATTTCTGCGACTGCCTGATGGCGGGAGGCACAAGCCGCAAAAACCATAGCGAGGTGGGAAGTTCATTCATCCACTTCAATTTCACCCCTGAAGGGGATAAAACCACGCCCTCGCTTTTGGGCGACGTAGCCCGGGGGGTGATGCTGAACCAGCCCCCGATATTTTTGGGAGGCCAGGGCGGGATAGTCGGTCCGGTCCGGCTGGGTTTCGGAAATATTGTAGCGGCGGGCACTATTCTGAGAACAGACGTCGTCGAGGACAACAAATTAATCGTCGGAAAAACCCACCGCGGAAAAATTGTCGACGCCGCGCCCGGGATCTACCCAGGCCTAAAGCGGATTGTAGAAAACAACGTCGTCTACATCGCAAACCTTCTGGCACTTGAACAATGGTATAAACATGTGCGGCGGCAATTCTTGAAACGCCTGGAATACGGAGAGCTGATCTTCCAGGGAGCGCTCCAGAAACTTGAAATGGCAAAGCAGGAACGCCTGAAGCGCATGGAGGCCATGGCGGCGAAGGTTGCCGACTCGCACGCAAGCGGCAAGGCGGAATTGGGGCGCAGGATAAATGACCTGGCGGCCGTTTTGACCGCTGAAACAGCCGGGTCTGCGGCCGTTTCAGCCCGCGCACTGTTCCTGGACAAGCTGGAAGCCCGCTTTTCAGGGGAAGACGAAAACTATATAAGATTTATCCAGGGCCTTCCAGGTGAACTGTCCCGGGAAGGCACGGCATGGCTCGAAAGGGTGGTGAAACACATATGCCTCAAGGCGAAAGAGGCATTGCCGTCCATGGGGGTGTTTGCGAATCCGGCTTAAGTCCGCAAGGAGGAGGTGGATATAGATGGGCAAATTGTTCGGAACCGACGGAATAAGGGGCGAAGCCAACCGCCCCCCGATGAACGCAGAGATCGCATTTTCGGTGGGACAGGCTGTAACAAAAATATTCAACAATGCCGGGCACAAAACGCGGGTGATTATAGGAAAAGACACGAGAATTTCCGGCTACATGCTGGAAAGTTCCCTTGAAGCCGGAATCAGTTCCATGGGAGGTGTTTCCTACCTTGTGCGGGTGCTTCCCACTCCCGGAATAGCATTCATCACCGAGAGCATGAGGGCAGATGCTGGAATCGTGATATCCGCATCCCACAATCCCTATCAAGATAACGGCATAAAGATATTCGCGGGAAACGGGTACAAGCTCTCAGATGAAAAGGAAGAAGAAATCGAAGACCTGATACTGAACGGAAAGCTTTCCGGGATGCTGCCCCCGGCCCGTGAAATGGGCAGGTCCTACCGCATGGAGGATGCCACCGGGCGCTATGTGGTGTTTCTGAAAAACTCCTTCCCGAGGAATTACTCGATCGAAGGGATGAAAGTTACGCTGGACGTAGCAAATGGAGCCACCTACCGGGTCGCCCCCGCGGTATTCGCGGAACTCGGGGCGGAGCTCACAGTAATAAACGACGAACCGGACGGGCTCAACATAAACGCGGACTGCGGCAGCCAGCATACGCAGGGCCTGGAAAGGAAGGTTATTGAAACCGGCGCTTCGATCGGGCTCGCGTTCGACGGCGACGGAGACCGCCTCATAGCCGTGGACGAGAAGGGCCGCAGAATAACCGGCGACCAGATTCTTCTTATCTGCGCAAAGGTTTTGAAAGATCAGGGCCGCTTGATCAACGACCTTTTGGTGAGCACCGTGATGAGCAACATCGGCCTTTCCATCGCCTGCCGGAGGTTTGGTTTCCGCCATCACCGTTCAAAAGTCGGGGACCGCTACGTTTTGGAGGACATGCAGCGGCTCGGGTCGATCATCGGCGGGGAAGAATCCGGGCATATGATATTTTTGGACCATCATACCAC
>CAYXDR010000491.1:0-2528 GCA_964463515.1 uncultured Desulfobacteraceae bacterium
TCAAGCTGGAATATTTCTGATGCACGTCTGGACCATAGCCCGTTTCAACGGATTGCTGATTTTGTTTCTTGGCCTGTCCATGCTGTTTCCTCTCGTTGTAGCTATAGGCTACGGGGATGGCGGAGTCTTTGCGCTGTCTGCAGCACTGGCCGTGACCACCGCTTTTGGCCTGGTGGTTTTTCTCGGAACCCGAAACAAGGTCAAACCGGATCCCGTCCTGAATCATCGTGACGGTGCCATCATTGTTGCAACGGGATGGATACTTGCAGGATTTTTCGGATCCCTTCCCTATATCTTTTCCGGGAGCATCCCCGGCTTCACCAATGCCTGCTTTGAATCGATATCAGGGTTCACGACCACCGGGGCTACCGTCCTTACGGACATCGAAGCTGTTCCCCGTGGGATACTGCTCTGGCGGAGTCAAACCCAGTGGCTCGGCGGCATGGGCATCATCGTGCTTTCCATCGCCATTCTTCCCTACCTCGGAGTCGGTGGGATGCAATTGTACAAGGCTGAAATTCCCAGCCCGGTGGTGGACAGGCTTAAACCCAGGATATCCGATACCGCCAAGGCCCTGTGGAAAATATACCTGATCATCACCGCCATCCAAATCCTGTTTCTCCTCTTCGGACACATGAACCTTTTCGAAGCCGTGTGCCACAGCTTCGCGACGATGCCCACAGGCGGATTTTCGCCCAAAAACGCGAGTATAGCCCATTACGGGAGCGCGTATTTCGATGTCGTCATCACAGCGTTCATGCTGATTGCCGGGATTAATTTTTCCCTTCATTACAAGGCCCTGACAGGCAATATAACGGCCTTTTACAAAGACCCGGAGTGCAGGGTGTTCCTGATGCTCGCAGCTTTATTCATCTCGGTTACGGCAATCGATATCCATGGAACCCTCTACACCTCTCTTTCCGAGTCTTTCCGGCATGCCGCTTTCCAGGTCAGTTCCATACTGACCACAACAGGTTTCATTACCCAGGATTACGAAAAATGGCCTTCCCTTTCACAACACATCCTACTGTTATGCATGTTTCTGGGAGGCATGGCCGGTTCCACCGGCGGCGGCCTCAAGATAATGAGGATCATTCTTCTTGCCAAACACGGCTATAGACAAATATTCGGCATCATACACCCTCACGCGGTAACAAGCGTGAAGCTGGGCGGAAAACCGGTTTCCGACGACGTTATCCGTAGCATATGGGGCTTTTTTATCCTCTACCTTGGCCTTTTCGTTTCCGCGACCCTCGTGATGGCCCTCCTGGGTCTTGATTTCGTCTCGGCGTTCGGATCGGTGATCGCCTGCATCAGCAATGTGGGCCCGGGTTTCGGCGTAGTCGGACCCGTCGAAAATTACATGGAAATTCCTTTGACCGGAAAATGGGTGCTCATGTTCTGCATGCTCCTCGGCCGACTTGAAATCTATACCCTTCTGGTATTGATCGTCCCCGAATTCTGGCGTAAATAACAAACTGATTTTTTACAACCACGGTGCTCGCCCGGATTCTTCAGACCGGCGCAAGGGAGGGACAATGCAGACCAAGGTGAATAAAAAGAACGTGTTGCACCAAGGCAGAACCTTTCGGCTGATTCAGGAAAACGTCACACTGGCAAACGGAGCGACCACCGACCTGGATATCATACGACATCCGGGGGCTGCGGCCGTGGTCGCCATGTTTCCTGACAACAGGCTATTGATGCTCAAGCAGTACCGTCATGCGGTTGGAGAATACATATGGGAGATACCGGCCGGAACTCTTGACGGCGCAGAAAGCGGAATTGCCTGTGCAAAGCGGGAAATTATCGAAGAGACCGGCTATTCGGCGGGCCGATGGACCGCACTGGGATCGATCAGGCCGCTTCCCGGCTATTCAGATGAGCTGATTCATCTTTTTCTGGCCCGCGACCTATCTCCTGCCCCGCAAAACCTCGATTTTGACGAAGTCCTCTCAGTGCACGAAATACCTTTCGATGAAGCACTTAGGATGGTGAGCAACGGTTCAATCCAGGACGCGAAAACAATCTGCGCACTTCACCTGGCGCGCGGGCACATATAAGAAACAAGCAGGCAGGTGTTTTGAATGCGGGATTTACTTCTACCCTGCTCCTGGATTTATCCGGGGCCGCCCCCGTTTACTCCTTGCCTTGCAAAGGCGGGTTATGATACATGCGAGGAATAAAATCGATTATAAACCTTTAAAATTCAAGACTGGATGTGCAGGCATAAAATGAAGAATTCTTCTGGCAGATTTCGGCTGCCGCTGGCAAAAGATGGATTCCCTTTCATATTGATAGGGGTCGGGCTCACGCTCGTAATGTGGTCTTTAAAACTCGCAGCGGTAGCATACCCGTTGGGTGTGCTCACCGTTTTTGTAGTCTTTTTCTTCAGGGATCCCGAGCGCACTCCGCCTCCGGGGGAGCTGAACGTGCTGAGCCCTGCAGACGGTAAAGTACTGGAAGTGAAACGAATAGAAGACAGGGACAGCCCCCTGGGCGTGCCCGCCTTAAAAGTCAGCATCTTT
>CAYXDR010000492.1:0-2268 GCA_964463515.1 uncultured Desulfobacteraceae bacterium
ACCGGATATTTTAGATGAACACCACCGATTTTCTGGCGCGCTATGTAATCCAGTACAAAAGTGTTCAAAAGCGCCTGCAAGCTCAGAATCCCAGTAGCTGTCACCGCTTGAACAAAATGGAGAAGAAATGTATCTGCAACAGCCTGTAAGGGAATGATTGCTGTTTTTACAGATCGGGCCATAGTGTTGACATCGGTAATATCCTGCCAGCCTGCCAGCCAACGATAGGTCCAATTACCGGGGAGCTTAGATAAAACAATACGTTCATCAACCCAGTACCTTGGCAGAGTATTGAAATCCGGATTTCGGAGTTCCGCTTTATTTACCTCCCGAAATGTCCCGTCTTCTACTGTCAACGCTCGATGATCAAGAGGTCCAGCCATTTTTGCTTCATATAAAGGCAGGTAGCGTCCTTCAGTATGTCTATATACGTTTCCATCAAGAATGCAGCCTGCTGCTTCTAAGTAATCGAAGGTTTTAAAATGTCTGGAATCAGTTGTTGTGTTAAAAAGACCTTGCTTAAACTGGATTCCCCACTGGTCTGCTTGGAGGTCGTTAGTTTCGTTTAGAAGAACAGGAATTCTGCGGTAAATCGACTTTGTCAACTCACAATCTCTATGAGTACGGAAAACAGGACAAGTCTTAGTGTTTGGATTTAGATATAAAATCTCCTCTGCAGTCAATGTAAAATGACTCGTAGAATCTTTGATCTGTGTGACCGAGCGTAGAAGAAAAGAGAAACGGATCGCCTTTGGTCCCGGAGATTTACAAAGCGTCAAGAGGCAAAAACGGGTTGAGGATTTCACTGCAGGGAAAAGGCCTTCACTGTTTTCGAATCCTATTAGGGACAAAAGGTGGTTTTTAGAAACAAGATTTTGAAAAAACAATTTGGTTGTGTCATCCGTTGCTATGCCAGTCGGCACTATGAACCCTGCTCGCCCTTTTTCATGAGTGATTGCGCGGTTCATCTCAGCAAATAATACGTAAGTGTTGATCTTTCCGGTTGCTGTTAGTGGATACCTGTTGGACATTCGAACATAATGATTAGCAACAGCATTTTCTCGCCTGAAAGATAGGAAGGCATTATATAGAAAGGCATCAGAATTAGCTAATCTTCGGATGAGTTGTTTTCTCTGCTCACCAGCCGCAGCGGCTATTTCAGGCGCAGAAGAAGCAAAAAATTCCTTTTCTGAAACCTGGATTTGCTCCCAGGGCGGATTCCCTAGTACGCAGTTAAAACCAGCTTCATCTCCAAATACTTCCGGGAACTCCAGGTGCCAGTGAAAAAACCGATGTTTTCGGGCAAGGCTTTCCATGCATTTGCGCATGGGGGCGGGGAGTTCCATCGAGCCTTCTTGAAAGCGACGGAAACGGTCTTCCGTCGGCACGCTGGTTGCGGTTTTATCGGTGAGGGGCCAGAAGAATGCGGAGGTCCAGAGATCGGCCACATCTTTTGCGTGCCGGATGCCAGGCTCTTCCTGCAGGGTTTCATACAATGCTGCCTTTTCGCTTACCGCCCGCATATCGTCTTCAGGCATGAACCCCCATTCCCGGAATTCTTGGGTGGTCTCATCCAGGTTGGGAACGGTGACCTGCTCCGCAAAAAGGTTTTTCTGTTTGAATTTGCGTTCATTTCGGTTTTTCTTGCGGATAGCGGTTGCCACCTTCGGATCATCTCCCTCGATCGGCTTGAAAGCATCGTCCGGGATGCCGTTTTCAAGAAGTTCAGGGGTCGCGCCAATCAGCGAGTTTCCGCATTTGATGCGATGATCCAGGAACCCGAGAGGTTTGCCTGGATCTATGGTTTCAATCCATAGAGCGACCTTGCAAAGTTCAACAGCCAGGGGGTTCAAATCCACGCCATAGATGCAGTGAGACACCACGTCTCGAATGGCGTTTCGTCTTTCTTCGGGGGCTGGTTCTGCTTCACCTGTACGGATCATAGCCAGATGCTTGGCCATACGGTGAGCGGCGGCGATCAAAAAATGGCCGGAGCCCGATGCCGGATCAACAATCTTGAGATCCAGAAGCGCCTTTTCAGGATCGCGGTTCTGAAGGGCGGCTTCGATGACCGGTTCCAGGGCCGAGTCCAGAAGGCAATTGATAAGGGAGGTCGGGGTGTAATAGGAACCGGTAGTCTTGCGGTCGGAGCCGGCTGCTATGCGTAAATCGAATGTCGCCGCCTCGCTGTTCACCTCAGGATGGAGTTCCAGGAGGCTTTCGTAAACGCTTCCCAGTTCCTCGGTTCCGAGATTACGGTAATCCACA
>CAYXDR010000492.1:2278-2516 GCA_964463515.1 uncultured Desulfobacteraceae bacterium
AGAGAATTGCCCTCCCGGGTGTACGAGAGATGGCGGATGGCCTCCAGCAAGGATTCATTAGACAGGCTTGCCTGGTTCAAATCTGGGATGGCATCCGGGGAAAAAAGGAAACCTCCAAGAGGCGCAATACCCAGCGCAGGTTCTCCGTCATAGAGAACCTGAAAGGTGATGCGGACTCCTTCCCAGAGATCCGAATGTCTGGTCCCCCGGACGCGACTCGCTATACGCCGGATACGGT
>CAYXDR010000493.1:0-2515 GCA_964463515.1 uncultured Desulfobacteraceae bacterium
TGGCGTATGAGGACTTCAAACGGAATCTGGAGAGGTTGAGGGCGATTGTGCCGGTGAAAACAATTTGCATGCATGGGAGTCCGCTGTCGGGCATTGATAATTTGGATCTGTTGAAAAACTCCAAGTACAAAAAGCTGGGAATTGTCGCAGAACCCTATCTTGATATTGATTTTGACGACGTGTTTTATTTGACGGATACGGGGCGGCGATGGGACGGCGAGGCTGTCTCTGTGCGAGACAAGGTCAGATGTCAGAGGTCCGAGGTCAGAGGTCGGAGGGAAAAGACAGAGGTCCGAGGTCAGATTGCCGGATAAGGTGATCCCAGTAAAATACGCTTCGCTGTCACTGTCGTGAATTTCACGGGACAGGTGATGACGGTGCATCCGCAGCGGTGGGACGATAGGCCGTGGCCGTGGTTGAAAGAGCTGGTGGGGCAGAATGTGAAGAACGTGGTTAAGAGATTGATTTTACAGAAGAGAACAAAGGAAGCGAAGGGGGAATGAAAAGGACCCCATCGCACCGCCACATCCCAATCCTTTACCCAAAACAGCTCAAAGTTTACCCGCCGTCTTCCTTGGCGGGCCATTTTGGGTAAAAACCATCTAACAACTCGCTAATTTTTAATGATTTCAGCACGACTTCCCACCACAAACAACCCCCCCTTTACCCATTTCGGCTCAGAGCCGTTTTGGGTAGAAAACAAAAGGCGTTATCCGTTGTCTATCAGGGAGAGTTCAATTCGTTTTCCCAGGACACTCGCTGCCTTACTGATCGTGGCGATGGTCACGTTATAGGAATCTTCATTAAGGAGACGGTCCAAGGATGATCGGCTCGTGTTCATACGGTTAGCCATCTCTGTCTTGGGGATGCCTCGTTCCTCCATCATGGCCTTAATCTGGTGCGCAAGGGTCTTTTTTAAGGCGTTCAACTGGACCTGCTCGTATATGCCTTCTTCCTGAAGAAAATTCTCAAACTCTTGTCCGACATGCTTTTTGTTGATCATGCGTATCCCTCCATCTCCTTTTTTCGATTCCGGGCAAGGTCAAGATCCCGTTTGGGGATTTTGGTGGTTTTCTTGACAAAACCGTGAAGCAGGTACAGTCGATCGGATTCTGTGAAGAATAGGACCCTCGCTATTCGGCCATTCGAAATTTTCGAACGTACCTCAAAAATCCCATCGCCGATGGGCTTGCATTTGGGCGGCCCTACAGGCCAATGGTATTCGATATTGGCAATGTCTCCACCGATCTCTATCCTGTCATCCTTGGGCAAAGAGAGAAGCCATTCCCGAACGGGCATTTTCCCGGAAGATGTCTCATAAAAATAGGCGCTTATGGCTTTTCTCTTGTCCACAGATCAATTGTACTCTTTATGGTACGCGTGTCAAGGAATTTCTCCTTCACAAATTCCTATCCACCACAATACCTTCATGAACCCAAAGGTGCGGGCTATCGGGATTCGGGGGGGGCCAGAGGTCGGAGGTCGGAGGTCAGAGGTCGGAGGGAAAAGACAGAGGTCCGAGGTCAGATTGCCGGATAAGGTTATCCCAGTGAAATACGCTTTGCTGAGACTCCGTCTATTTCACGGGACGAGTGATGACGGTGCATCCGCAGCGGTGGACCAACCACCCCCTCCCCTGGCTCCGCGAGCTTGTCCTGCAGAACGCCAAAAACATAATCAAGGCCCACCTGGTCGCGAGAAAATAAATGCATACTTTACCGATTTTGGCCTTGAGCCACTTTCGGTAAAACACGAATATATCCAATATATCCCTGGTGTTGCCCCCCATTTACCGATTTCGGCTCAAAGCCATTTTCGAATATTCTCTAAGGCAAGTACACGGCTGTGGCTAACCGTTCATGCAAAAGCCTTCACTTTTGTCACATCGGTTCTCTGCGAGGCCTGCCATAGATCATACTGGGCCTGCTGAGTGATCCAGCTTTCTGCGCTTCCTCCGAAAGCCTTGGAAAGCCTGATAGCCATTTCCGGAGAGATTCCAAAACGGCCATTTAAGATCGCCGACAGCGTCTTTCTGGAAACGCCGAGGCCTTTCGCAGCGTCCGTTACGGTCAGGCCCAACGGTTTGATACAGAATTCTCGAATGACCTCTCCCGGATGAGGTGGGTTATGCATGACCATGTTTTTTCTCCTTCAATGATAGTCGAGATAATCGACATCTACGGCGGAATCCCCATCAAAGCGGAAGATAACTCGCCAGTTACCGGAAACCGACACAGCCCAGAAGCCCTCATACGGGCCTTTTAATGGATGAAAACCAAGGCCGGGCAAGTTCATGTCCTGGGATTGTTGACTTGCATCGAGTCTTGCCAGGATCAATCTCAGGCGTTTTACATGTTCAGGGCGGATGCCTTTTTGGCTCCCCGTGTCATATAGTCTTTTAAGACCTTTGTGCCTGAAATTTTTGATCATATGGCTGCGAGACTGAATTGAGCGCTTTGAAAAATCGATTTTACAATGCGTGATATTGTAACCTGTCAATGGGCAGGTGTCAAGT
>CAYXDR010000494.1:0-2512 GCA_964463515.1 uncultured Desulfobacteraceae bacterium
CGCCGATTGGACAGCAACAGCAGAAACCTACAATGATGGCGCCTCAACCCTTCTATTAATGGGCTACGGTGATTTAACCGTAAATCTAGATTCAGCCGCAGGCAATAACGGATGGTATGTTTTGGTTGACCCTGAAAAAAGTGGAAATAATGTAATCACAGGTTCTGACAATAACGATACAATCTCAGGCGGCGCTGGAAACGACACAATCTCAGGCGGCGCTGGAAACGACACAATAATGGGCAGTCTGGGGTCAGATAAACTTTCGGGGGGCGAGGGAACGGCGGACGTGTTCGTGTACGAAAGCGCCGCTTATTCCTCTCCCATTGAATTTTTCGAACATGAAGATACGATCGAGGGTTTTGAATCCGGAACCGACAAAATTAAATTCGATCAGCTGAGTGATATCTCAGACTTTACGTATAAGTCCGGTGGTTCTTTCACGGGTGGCGATGGAGAGGCAGAGGCCATACTCACATCAGATGGTAGTAGTTATTTCCTTGCAGTCGACGTGTTCGACAATGGGTATGCCGACATGGTGATTAATCTGCAAGATGTAAGCAGCCTGAATCTGAATGATTTTGAATGGATTCCTGCTGCCGGTGAGTAATCAACATCCCCCTGTGTCTTAACTGCATGCACGGTTCAAGTACACCTATTTCTATCTGCATCCCCGTATACAACAGGGCTCAATACGTCTGTGAGGCTGTCGAAAGCGCACTAGGTCAGGGTGACTCGGATACGGAAATTATTGTGGTCGACGACGGATCCACGGACGATACCAGTGAAAGAATTGAAAAATTTGCCGACCGAGGGGTTTTCTGTTTCCACAAGGAACACACCAACGCTCCCGATACCTACAACAGGTGCATCAGGGAGGCCAATGGAAGCTTCATCCTGTGGCTTGACAGCGACGACATCCTTCCTGAAGGCCTGGTAGGGAAATTCCGTGAAACCTTCGAAAAGTATCCGGATGCAGATGTCTTTTACGGAGACATGAACCCGTTTGGAAATGTCGGAAAAATAAAAGGAAAGACGATAGCCTGCCTGGATTACTACGGGAGAAACAGCCTTCTTTTGTCCCGAATGATCTATTCAAACAGGCTGCCCGCTTCAGGCGCATTTATCCGCAAAGACCTTTTCAGTAAGGCCGGATACTACGACACGCGTTTCCACAGGGCACATGACTATGAATTTTATTCCAGAGCAGTATTCATGGCCAAGTTCAAGCATCTCGGCATGACCGCGATAAACTGGAGGTGGCATGAAAACAATCTTTCAATGAACAAGCCCCCTGGAGGCCACTCTTTTGAAGCCTCCGTGGTCAAAAAAATGCTGGACCGATATCCACTGTCTCTCCTTTTTCCGGGTTTTTCCTGGCATGAGCCCCGCCAGGCCGCCTTTATGGCAAACACCGAACTGGCAAAGATTTTTCTGTTGCACCGGGATCCGGAATCGGCGATATTTCGATTCGAGCAGGCTTTTCAGTGCATGAACACTGAGGGCGCCCTGCCGCGCTTCAGGCAAGCCCGGCTTGAGATAATCTCGGAAAACTATAGACAGATGTTTGAACGAACTGGAAACAAGTATTTCAGTGGAGCAGCGGATGTGGTAAACGGGCTTTCCGGTTCGGCCGTCCTGTGCGGCGAAACGAATTTTTGACATAAACTTTTCACCGAAAAACCCGTTCGGCCTTCACCTTTTATCCTTGTTTTCAAAAACAGGAGTTTGAAACGCGACCGCCCGATCATGAACATTTTATTCGTCCACCAGAATTTTCCAGCCCAGTATCTCCACCTGGCGCCCGAGCTGGGTGCTTTACCGGGAAACAGGGTTTTCGCCCTGGGATCGAGGCAGGGAGTATCCCTTCCCGGTGTGAGGGTGCTCAGCTATCAAATCGGGAGAAAACCGAATCCCGATATTCACCCCTGGATCAGCGAGCAGGAGATCAAGGTCATCCGTGGGGAGGCGGCTGCCCGTGCTGCCATGCAGCTCCGCGCGCGGGGATTTTTCCCCGACGTCATCTGCGCGCACCCCGGCTGGGGAGAGGCACTGTTTTTAAAGGATGTATGGCCCGAGGCCAGGATGATATGTTTCTGCGAATTCTACTACCGAGCCAACGGCAGCGACGTGGATTTCGATCCCGAGTTTTCAGGAAGCTCGCCTACCGACGAATTATGCCGCCTGCGGATGAAAAACGCCCACAACCTACTGAGCCTGGATGCCGCGGATGAGGCAGTGGCCCCCACCCGCTGGCAGCGTGCCCAGTTTCCCAGGGAATTCCAATCCAAAATCCGGGTTATTTTCGACGGCATCGACACCAACCGGGTTTGCCCGGCCAAGGATGCTTCCATAAACCTGCAGCGTGACAATTTGAAGCTTACGGCACACGATGAAATCGTCACCTTTGTCGCCAGGAACCTGGAACCTTACCGCGGTTTTCATGTTTTCATGAGGGCATTGCCAGGGATTATGACAAAAAGACCCAAGGCCAGGGTTTTGATCATCGGCG